>JAITMQ010000057.1 GCA_031277225.1 Clostridiales bacterium
AATCCCTCATCCTCCGTATGGAAGCCGGTAAACATCAGGGTTTGCCGGCTTTTTTATTGGCTTCGCCTATTGAAAAAGGGATGGCTCTGGGCCATCCCTTTTCTTTCATAATAGCATTATAGCATATGCGGGACTAACATTCAATCTCATGTTCTCAAATATTCAGTCCAAATCTCGCTTGCCGCAAGCACAAAACTCCAAATCTTCCCCGGTTTGGTATTAAGCAGGAACTTTTCAAGCCGCCGCTCATACGTTTCCGAGTCTTGGGGATAGGATTGAATAATCTCCATAACCGCAATCCAACCCTTCTCTAGCCGCTTAGTCCTTATTATAGCAGAACAAAACCTCTTTGTAAATGACACTTGACAGAACATTGATTTCGGCGTACAATCAAGAAATGGATTTAATGTTAGCGATAGGATTAACCCTATGGAATCTAATAAATTTCGCCCTATATGGCATCGATAAAAGCAGGGCGAAAGCTGGCAAATGGCGGATAAGCGAATCCGCCTTAATTGTCTGCGCATTTTTAATGGGCGGAATCGGGGCATTTTTGGGCATGAGGGTTTTTCGGCATAAGACCGGGCATTTGAAATTTAGGCTGATGATTCCTATTGCTATAATCCTAAACATCGCTTTTGGCCTAGGTTTTTTGCATTACAAAGGCATGATTTAGCAAATTAAGAAAAATTAATTGACAAATCCCTAATTATTTGCTAAAATTATACAGTATTTTAGAAACCTACCCTAATTTAGAGGAGGAGATGCAATGTTAAACCGCAGTAGGATTTTAACCAAAAGCATCATTCGCGAACACAATCTAAGAATTGACCCGCCGCCCCCGGACAGCTTTTTATTCAGGGCCTTTCAAAAAAATATCGACATAGCAAATAACACCCTAAACACGCCATTTTTTAAGGGCATAGCCGATGACAACTTGCCGCCTGTTGTTTATGGGGCTTTGACGGTGAAGGATTCTCATTATTGTTATAATGGGGCGGTAAGTTTTGAGATTGCGCGCATACGGGCGGAATCGGAGCACGCCCTTGAAACGGAGCTTATAGGCCTGCTTTCAAGCCTGACGGACAGCTATAAAGAATATAATCGCTATTTTCTTGATGTTTGGCATATTTTAAAGCCCGACACCGTTGTTCCAACAGAAACAAGCAAGGGCTATGTTTTTCACGAGCGCAGGGTGGCCAATTACGAACATCCCATATACACCTTTGCAGCCATGTTGCCTTGCTATCATCTATGGTCATGGCTTGGGCAATCTCTTATAGATTTTATTGACAATCCCATGTATGGCTTTTGGATTGAGGGCAATGCATCGCCATCGGGCAGCGCATATGCCATAGGTAATTTCATCGAAGATTGGCAAAAGGCCGGGAAAGAATTTGACGAAGACAAGGCCATGGAAATTTTTTCAACATCCATGGAGTTTGAATTTGCAATGTTTAACGAAGCATATCAGCCGGAGCAACTGAAAAAATTATTGGAGGGATATTATCATGGCAAATAAAACAATTAAACTTTCAAATATCAAGCCGGGTACATATCTATCGTGGTTTGCAACCACCCAAGCGGCCTTTGAAACAAAGATGGTGCTGAAAGACAACAAGAAAGTCTATTTTGACGCAACCCGCAAAAGCACGAATATAAACCCGCCAATGGCCATAGGTTCTGCATGGTATGAAGGCGAAGGCCTTGAGATTTATATCGAAGTTTCGGATGCCCAGCAAATAGACCTAAACGCTTTTATAAACACCTTTACCCTGCTGACCCCCGAAGGCGAGGAGGTTGGATATTCCTTCACCTGTTGTGGCGAAGATCAGCATGATAAGGATTATAATGACTTTTATTTGAATGTTATGGCCTGGAAGGGCAAGGGATAGCAATTGGCTTCAAAGAAACAAACGCCCGCAAAGGCAAATCGGCTTTGCGGGCGTTTGTTTTAAATTTAAATAGGCGTATCTAATCCCAAGCCTCAAGGCTAAGCCGCTTTTGCAGCTCCTTTAATCGCGCAATGCCTCCTTGCGTTAGTATTAGTATAGCATATTGGAAAAATAAGCGCAAATCAATTGTAGGCTAAAAATGAGCCACCAAGCATTTGACAAACCAGCTTTTAAAGAAAAGGCATTAGCGTGGAGGCAAATCATCGACATATATCCTGATATGCCTATTCCGGAAAGCAATGGATTTCCGGATGCAAGGGAAAGCCTGCATGAATATCTAAAAGAGCGCGTAGAGCGCACGGAAGCCGAAGTTAGCGAATTTTTGACCCCTCATAAAGATATGTTTTATTCGCCGAAATATATGTGGTGGAATACCAAAACGGTTGAAAATCCGGTTCATTCTAACCAAGAACGTAGAAGATTTTCCGACATTTATCACAAAACAATGGAAGGGATTTACAAAGAGATAGAAAAGTTTACCAAGGATTACAAAAATTTGCATCTACATTCCCACACCATTTGAAAAGGGCGACATCTTGGTTGATGATGCGGGCAAGCCGTTTGTGCTTAGCCACTTGCTGTATTGGTGCCCTTATTACAAATCATGCCCGTCAAACTTTTGCGGGTGGGATATGCAGGCAGAGGGGAATTTTATTCACGATGGACGACTTAAACACGACCACGGGTTCATTTTAAGCCATCTTCGATACTATGACGAAAAAAAGCTTCAAGGTCAAGAGATATTTTTAAAGCATCTTAGCGAGTTTATTAAGCATGGCTGGACTAACTTTGGTTGGTTGATTGGGCGAGCATTGCCGTGGCCGCCTGTTGCTTCAAGGCGGTTTTGATATGCACCAAGTGCAGGTCAAGCTTTTTTGCGGGAACGACGGGGGCTGGCAAAAAAAGAAGGCGGCGCGTGGCGGCCTTCTTTGGTTTTTAATCTTCTAAAGAAATTTGCAAATCACGTATAAGAGCCTCGATTCTTTTGATAACTCTTTCAAGCTCCTTTTCACTTTTTGCCTCTTCCAAAAGGCGTATCATCAGCCTTTGGTAAGCCTTAAACTGAATATCTGTCATCCCCACAAAGCCTCTCCTTTATGCATTTTCAACCTGTTCTTTTACCCACGACACATCTTCTTTATCCATTTCGACAACGGATAATCTAATAAACTCATCCAGCCTTGAAACGTCATTCCTCTCCAAATCCTTCTTAACTACCAATAATTGGTATAATCTGCTCTTTTGCTCTACGCGCAACTCCATTATGTTTGGCATAAAATCATCCCCTTTTTATTTCATTATACCGCAACAAGCGCGCCTTGTCAAGCAAAAAAAGAAGGCGGCGCGTGGGCTGCCTTCTTTTTTACATTATTATCAATTAGCGATTGATGCGAGGGGGTGCGGGCAGTCTATCTCTGCCTGTGCTGTTATAGCTATAGCCAATACGGTTAACATTGTTGATTTCGCCACCAACATTGTTAGCATTAAAGGCAGCAACAACACCATCAAGGATTTGTTGAGCAACAGCTGCGTCGATTCCTGCCATTAATGGAACTTCTGCAAATCTGGCGACAAAGCCACCTTCTCCTGCAGCACCGGCAAGGACAAACAGCACATTGTTTCTAAATTCTGCCCAGTTATTTCCATCCCATCCTGCAATACCGGCTGTGTCGCCGATTGTGCGGAATTGACGGATAACTTCACGGTCCATAACAACGCTGAAAGTAACGCCGCTTACTTGGAAGTCAGTACGGGAAGGACGAAGGATTGTGCCATCGGCATTACCGCCGCCGGGATTGCCTGTAGAGGCACCGCGAGCGCGAGGTGTGCGGAAAAGTGGCTCGTCAATTGGAGTAATTTGAGCAACATTAGCACCTTGTCTTTCCATTAATTGCTGAACAGCAACACGGATACCAACGGCAGTCATGGTTGAATTACCAAAAGCGTCGATATTGTGTGTGGACTGACGGTCGTTAATTTGGTTAAGAACGGGTCTTGCAATACCCCAATAGTCGCCGAGAGCATTGCTGTTTACGGCAAGAGGAGTAAGGGCTGTGATATTAGCATGCGTGAAGCGCTCTCCACCTTGCATGTAGGTTGCAATATTCGCCGGGGAACCAAAGCCACCGCGCATGGTTTCGCCATGTGCGCCAAGTACAAGACCTGTAAAGTCGGCAGAGTTATGGCTTGCGCCTCTTTCGTTAATCCAGAAGCTGTTAAAGCCGAAGGAAACTTTCAAAGCCAAACCAACAGGCTCGCCGGCAAATGGGTTAGCATCGCCATAGGACAGGTTTAAGCCAAAAGTTTCATTCATGCCCATCATCAAAGCCATGCTGCGGCAATGAAGCGGATTTGTGCTGGTTGGCTCGAAAACAGGAGCGTGAATGTAATGCGCAAAATAGTCGCTGTCAGGGCTAACTTGAGCGCGCTCGGCAGCTAATCCAAGACGTGCGTCAATTGCCGGGGTTGCTTGTCTGCGCATACCATTGTGAAGAACGCCATGTTGCTCGATAGAAGCATTAACAGGCCCGCCTTCTGCATTAACTAAGCCAAGCTGGGTTGCAACAGCAGGAGTAAGCTCAAGAATGTCAAGCACGGCCGCATTGCGGTCAGCTACTACAAATTGACCGGCAGGAACATAAATATGCGCAACACCGGGGATGAAACGAGCACCTGCAGGAGGTTGAGTTGCATTTAAGTTCATGGGCGCAAGTGCAGTAGGATCTGCTCCCGCTTCAACGATAGCTTCGTTAATACCACGCAAGAAAGCGTTACGGGTTACGGTTGCGTGGGTAAAAGCGTCGATTGCAAGTGTAGATTGATGGAAAATAACTTGATCGGTCAAAGCCGGGTAAACCATTTGAAGATAGCTTACGCCGCCATTTGTTCCCATTGTTTGACCAACGGTTTCAGCGTGAGAAACAACGCGGATATTAGCGATTGAGTTTGGCGTAAAGGTTACCTCAAGCACGAGGGGAGCTACATTTTCCAGGCTGTCTCCATCGTTTGACCATGCAGTAGCATCAGCAACAGCCGCAACAGACTCAGGGCCTGTAAATGCAGTAAAGCCGCCCGCTACAGTTTGTGGAGCGTGGTCGCTTCTGGCTGCAGCAGGTGGCACGCTAATGGTAAAGACTTGCTCGCCTGCTGTAACGTTGGTAAACACGGCTTCGCCGGTTGGCGGCGTTGGCGTTACAGGGGCAACTGCCCCGCCGTCGCCCTCATAGACACATGCTGCAAGCAACAGAGTGAATGCTGCAAGCAACGCTACACCAATAAATTTGGTTCTTCTTTTCATTTGGATATCCTCCCTTTAATTTTTAGGGCAATGACGGCTTGTGCCGCCGCCCATTTTTTATTGTTTATCGGTCTCCCGACATGTTACTGAATTCATTATAATATATCTTGTGCAAAAAAGCAATATTAATTTAAAATTATTTTAAAATTATTTCAAAATAATTTTTTGATGTCAAAATAGTCAATCAAAATGTCGAGCAATTTGCTTTTAGTTTTTTCGTCGTCGATTTTCCCTGCAAGTTTTGAAAGCCTTTCATGAGATACTGTCCTTATTTGTTGCACCATGGCCACCGAGGTTTTGGGCAAATTCGTTATATCCTTGTGCAAAACAAGCTCTGTAGGATAGAGTTTGTCTGTTTCTCTAAAGGCCGACAGCGGGATTACGGTTGACACGGGGATATTGTGGTTAATATGATTAGAAGAAATCACCAAAACAGGCCGTGAACCTTTTTGCTCGCTTCCAACGGTCGGGTCTAATGAACAAAAATATATCTCCCATTTATTTACCATTGCGACAACCCCTCACTATCCACATATTCAAAATCTTTCTGGCATTGAGCGGTGCGCCTTATGAAATTTCGATCCTGCCCTGCTTTTTTCATAAGTCGGCCGAATTCGGTTTCTTTTACAAGGCTGTCGGTGTCGTTTTCAAAAAGATTGTGGCTGAATTTTTGAAAATGAATGAATTCGCGTATTTTTGCCAAAATAGCCTCCGGCAGACTATCGGCCTGCGCCTTTATATACTCTTGATTAGTCATCAAAAAACCTCCTCATAATTTAAAGCTATCCAAATAATCCCATCAAATATTCAGCCCTCTTGTTATGCCCGTGCCAAATTTGCAACATATTAACCCCTCGTACGCCGCGCCATTTCTTGCACGGCGAAGGTTGCAACATGCTTTGCATAGGCGTTTTGGCCGAAGCCTGCGTCATAGCCTAGCTCTTTTGCCAGCTCGTTAGAAATCCTCGGGCCGCCGCAGATTAGGATGATTTTGTGGCGCATTTCTTCGGCTTCAAGCATTTCCGCAAGTTCGGTCAAATTGGCTATATGCACGTCTTTTTGCGTTACGGTCTGGCTGACCAAAAGAATGTCGGCCTTAAGCTCTTTCGCCTTTTGAATAAAGTCCTCATTAGCGACCTGACTGCCGAGATTATGGGCTTCAATCATATCATAACGCTCCAGCCCATAATTCCCCGCAAAGCCCTTCATATTCATGATTGCATCAATTCCGACCGTATGCGCGTCCGTGCCCGTCGATGCGCCGATAATCACGATTTTGCGGCCGATATGCTCGCGAATATAGTCTGCAATTTCTTCCATGGACATGGTTTCCTCCGCCACGCTCTGCACCTTTATGGCGGAATAATCGACGCTATGCGCCACGCTTCCATAGACCACATAAAAAGTAAAATCCGCGTCAAGCGCACCGCTATGGGCGACATTCGGGTCGGTCAGGCCCATTTTCCGCGCCAGAATTTTGGCGGCTTCGCGGCCTTTGTCGTCATTGGGCACGGGCAGGGTAAAAGACAGCTGAATCTTGCCGTCATTCAAAGTATCACCATATGGCCTAATATCAGTCATTGCGCACCGCACCCCCTTTCATTAAATCTATAAATGGATTAAAATAGTCCTCGTCTTTTAAAAACACGCCATCCAAGCCCTTGCCGCCATCCTGCCCGCGCTTAATTCCGGCAAAAATGCCCTGCTCAAGCGTCGCAAAAAGCTTGTTTTCGGCGATTTGCGCCAAAAGTTCGCAAGCCTTGTCCAGCACCTCGGCCGCGCGGCTTTGGATTATTCCGCCCTGCTTAAACTCGATTTCTTCGCCCAAATCGGCCATAGTTGCAAAGATATAGCGGGCGGAGTCTATTGCCAGGGCGCGGTCGGACATAAAGGGCGTGTGTATGGCCTCGGTTAACATTCCCAAAAGATGGATTTTTTGACCCGTGATGATGCTTGTGGCGTTAAATAGGGCGTTTTGCACGCTTCCGCGGAAAATATCGCCCGTCATAAATTTCGTTGGCGGCATATATTTTAGCGGAGCCTTCGGGAAAATTTCGCGCGCCATTTGGGCCTGCGCCAGCTCGTAAAGGAAGCCATTGCGAAAATCCGGGGAAATTTCAAAGGCATGGCCCAATCCCATCTGCTCTTCGGGAAGACCCGCCATAAGGGCGAATTGCTCGTTCAAAAATTGCGAAGTCAGCACGGTATGCGCCTCCTCGACGGCATCGGCCGTGGTGAGATAATTGTCCTCGCCCGTATTGATAATAATGCCCGCAAAGCCGTTGATAATGCGGGAAAAATATTGGTCAACCATGGTGCGCTTCATGTTAATGTCGCGAAAAAGTATGCCATAGAGCGCGTCGTTAAGCATGACATCAAGACGCTCCAGCGCGCCAATGGCCGCAATTTCGGGCATACAAAGCCCCGAGGCATAATTGCACAGGCGAATATAGCGGCCAACCTCGTCGCCCGCCTCGTCCAAAGCGGCGCGCATTAGGCGAAAATTCTCCTGCGTGGCATAAGTGCCGCCAAAACCCTCGGTTGTCGCGCCATAGGGCACATAGTCCAGCAGGCTTTGGCCGGTTGTGCGAATGACGGCAATAATGTCCGCACCTTGACGAACGGCGGCCACGGCCTGGGTAATATCCTCGTAAATATTGCCTGTTGCAACTATCACATAGAGTAACGGCGCGTCATTCCGGGCTTGACCCGGAATCCCCTGATATTTTTTCAATAACTCTCTGCGAAGGTTGCGATTTGCGGCGATTTTGCCCACGCCGACTTTTGCCGCCTCGCCAATAAGTCGCTTAATTTCGGGAATATCTCCCATGGGAATGTCGCTAAAATTAAGCTCGCCGCTTGAAATTTTTTCAGCAACGCCCTGCGCGTCAAGCCCTGTAGCCAGCATGGCATTTCCAAGCCGGAGCGAAGCTCCGCGCCCCAAAAGCCCGCAGTCAGCCAAATGTCGCACCACCACATTCGGCAGCGGCACGCCCGCCGCATCCACGCCGTCAATTCCCAAAAGCCGACAAATTGTGCGCTCAATGGCCACCGTGCTGTGCCTGTCAATAAAGCCCTGCATGTCGGCAGCAATAGCCAGAGCGAAGCTCCGCGCCAACGCAACCTTATCCCAATCTAAGTTCAATTTGTTAACCATATAAC
>JAITMQ010000091.1 GCA_031277225.1 Clostridiales bacterium
ATGCCGGTAAACATGCCGACAATAATACCTCTGTCCCTCGTCTTGACGCAAACCTCTTTTCCGGCAAATGCGGCCTTTTCGAGAATTATTTGCATATCACCCATATTTTCACCTCTTTCTATAGTCGCTGACAGGAAAAACATGAACCCCGTCAGATGAGTATATTATTGCAACTTTCCTTGTATCAACATATTTACCCAAAGACTTAACCCATGTTTTTCCAATAACTTCACCGACATCTATTGTTTCCCGCGGGTATAGGGAACCGGGCTTTATTTCGATAACACCTGTGCCCCTAAATTTATCAACAAGGGCTTGTGCGTCAACTTCAAGGATTGATGGCTTGCTTCCCGGATTTAACCTTTGCATTTTTTCGCTGTTCTGGGCAAATTCCTTTGTTCCGGCAATGTGCTTATTCTGCCGCCCTCGAATAATTCTGGAAGGATATGTTCCGTCCAGAATTTTACGCCTTTCCGACATCATCTGCCTTTTCACCTCTTTTCCCCATTTCAACCAATTATATCCAAAACCATATGTGTTGTCAACCATTTAGGTTAGCAATCCGAGTTTTTCCATTAGGAAGGGCAGGGCCAGCTCGAAGGCCACGCCATAGCGGGGTTCTTGGTTTAGGTTTAGCGTGAATTCTATGGATTTGTGGACAAAATCGCAGGCGATTTGGGCGGATTCTGCCAGGGTTTTGCCGTTTAACAGACCGGCCAGCAGCGCCGAACCGAAAACGTCGCCCGTTCCGTGGAAATAGCCGTCGATTTGCTTCGCATGGACATAGCTAAAGCCATCCGCACCCGCTTCATAAACCGCCGCGCCCAAATTCTCCTCATCAAAATTAACCCCGGTCAGCACAACCTGTTTCGGCCCTAAATCCGCCAACTTTTTCAGCAAATTCAGAACATAGGCCTCGGAATATGGGCCCTGTTCATAGGTTTCGTTCACCATAAAACAGGCCTCGGTGATATTCGGGATGATAATATCGGCTTTGCCGCACAATTTCGCCATTCCGGCCGCCATTTCGGGCGAATAAATTTTGTAAAGCTGCCCATTATCGGCCATTACGGGGTCGACCAGGATAATATTGTCGGGTCGTTTAAAATCGTCAAAAAGTTCGCCCACAATGTCAATTTGCGCAAAAGAGCCAAGAAAGCCGCTATATAGGGCATCAAATTCCAATCCGAGATTCTGCCAATGGGCAGAAATTGGCCGAATATCGTCGGTTAAATCCCTATATGTAAAATTTTCAAAACCCCCCGTATGCGTTGAAAGCACCGCCGTGGGCAAAATTCCGCAATCCGCGCCCGCCGCCGAAATTATCGGCAAAACCACCGTAAGCGAACAACGCCCCACACAAGAAATATCATGCACCGCGCAAACCCTCTTTTGTCTATCCAAAATATCTCCTCCATTCTAATTTCTAATTTCTAATTTCTATCATCTAGTCTATCACAAAAGAATATACTTGTAAATATCAATCTATTTGGGGTGCAAAATGAAAATTGCCAACTCTAGGAAAGCCGCACTTATGGCCGCTTTGCCCTATATAAAGCCCAAATATCAAAAGCAAATCGCCGCGGCATTAAAATTCATGGAATTGCGGGATTTTTTGCAGTTTTACAATAGTTTGGGAATCCAAAACAACCAAAGGGGGAATAATATGAACAATCAGAGAACTATGGAGATTTTAGGCGAAGAAAATGCCGCTTTATTTGCCGAATTTTTGGACAAAATTCGGGGCAAGGGCATTTACGAGCTTCCGCCAATTTTAATGGAATTTAAAGCCAGGCTGCCCAAGGACAAGGAATTTACGGCCGCCGAAAAAAACATCATCATCGAAGAAACCCTTGCAGGCCTGCCCGAGGACGAAAAAAACCAATACAAATCCATGATGAAAATTCTAAAAATTATGTAAAATAAAATCCGCCCCTTCTTGACAAAATAATAGAGAATAAATTAAGGAGGGGAAAGAATGGATAATAGATTTTTAAATGGGCTTTGCCTGACGCTTATCGTCATCGGCGCTATTAATTGGGGCTTGGTGGGCTTTTTCCAATTTGACCTGGTGGCGGCCATTTTTGGCGGCATGTCCTCGTGGGTTTCCCGCGTAATCTACGCCCTTATCGGTCTGGCCGGCCTGTATTCACTAAGTTTTTTCAGGCTTTTCGACCACGACCGTAACCGCGTTACATCATAATCACAAAACCCCTGCCGACGCAGGGGTTTTTGTTTGAAAATACTTGACATGGCGACAATCATGGGCTATAAAGATAAAGTCAGATGCCAAAAATTTTAGACAAAGGCTAAAATTACCTAAAATTTGTAAAAAACACGAGCTTCCAAAATGCTTTGAAAGCCCGTATTTGTGGGTTTGCCCGAAGAGGGACTTGAACCCCCACATGGTTGCCCATATCAGATTTTGAGTCTGACGCGTATGCCGATTCCGCCATTCGGGCACTTTTTTATTATATCACGGCGTGGCGGGCGTGTCAAGGGGTTTTTTAAGGAGGATGCAGGCCAAATGTGCACCGGTGCGCATTTGCCCTGTTTCAAACACAAAAAAGTGTTGACAATTCTGTGTGTGCATGTTAGAATTGTCCGATACAAATTGGCAAAATTAATTTGATGATGAGGTGAAAGAATGATTTTAATGAATAATATTGTCAAACGCTTTGGCGAGAAGACGGTTTTGAGCGACGTTTCCTTCAGCGTTGCCGACGGCGAAATTTTCGGGCTTTTGGGCCCTTCGGGGGCGGGCAAAACCACGATTATCAATATTTTGACCAGGCAGCTCCTTCCCGACGGCGGCACAAAAAGCCTTGGCGTTGAACCCCTGCAAACCGGCCTTATGCTGGAGCAAGACGGGCTTTACAGCCGCCTTACCGCCGCCGACAATCTGAATTTGTTCGCGGGAATTTATGGCGTGCCAAAGTCCAAAGTTGCGCAGTCTTTAGAGGCCGTTGGCCTTGGCGATGCCGCAAAACGCCCCGTTAACAAGCTTTCTAAGGGTATGCGACAACGCCTTGCCCTTGCGCGAGCGATTATACATAGCCCAAAAGTTTTGTTTTTGGACGAACCCACGTCGAATTTAGACCCAAATACCGCCATTGGCATACATAAGCTGATTTTTGGCCTGCGCGACAATGGAGCGACAATTTTTTTGACAACCCATAATATGGACGAGGCCGTGCATCTTTGCGACAATGTGGCGCTTTTGCACAAGGGCAAAATCGTCGAATATGGCGCGCCGCGCGAAATTTGCGAGCGGCACGAATCCTTTAAAACCGTGCCAGACCTTGAGTCGGTGTTTATAAAGCTTACGGGCGTAAAATCTTTGGAGGTGAAGGAATAATGAAAGCGATTGGAGCAATTTTTTCTAAACAATTAGTGGACCTTCCGAAGAATATGTCCGTAACAATTATGTTTATAATGTTTCCTATACTGTCGTTTATAATGACCGGAATTATGGGCGGCGACGACCCGCTTCAGGCGGCCATGATGAATGTGCAATTTGCCATGATGTTTGTGGGCATGACGCCGCTTGTAACCGTGGCCAATACAATTGCCGAAGACAATGAATATAAGTCGTTGCGCTTTATGGTTACGGCGGGCGTGCGCCCCGGGCAATATTTAACCGGAATTATGGGCTTTACCATGCTGGTTTGCATTGTTCCGCTGGCACTTTTTGCGCTTATTGGCGGCTTTGGCGGGCAAGAACTCTTGATTTTCCTGGCATTTGGCTTTGTGGGCATTGTCGCGTCCTGCATTTTGGGCGCAGTCGTGGGAATTTTTTCCAAAAATGTGCAGCAATGCGCCGCAATCTACTCGCCACTCATGATGTTGCTGGCCTTCGCGCCCTTTTTGTCCATGTTTAACGAAACCATAGCCGTCATAACAAGCCCGCTTTTTACAACGCGGATTTTTGAATCCCTGTCCGATATGACGCTGCCCGAATATTTCACGGTCTATCAAGCCGGCGAATATGTAACAACGGCCAGAGAAGCCATCTCCACCGTATCCCTGCCAATTTCCCTGGCAATAATCGCCGCAAACGCGCTAACCTTCGCCATACTCTTCGCCGTGGCCTATCGCAAAAAAGGCCTGCGCGGCTAAGCACGGCTAAAATCCCGCGAATTCAAGCAAAAAGCCCGCCGTGGTTTTGGCGGGGTTTTTGGTATTGGTGTTTTAATGTGTGTTTATTAAAACCGTAGCCGCTTCCGCGTCCCAGTCCACGGTGAAGGGCAGAATGGCGGCCAAATCTCGCAGCATGAAGAAATTGTTGCCGCCTATGTTATAGGCCGCAAGATTGGCTCTTATGCCGTTTATGTAGACGGCGGCGGTTGTCGGCACGGCTTGGGTTGCAGCATTACCGCCCGCGTCCATTTCGCCACCTACGGGGGTATATGCTTGGCCTGTTATAAGGTTTATGGCGTTTAATGCGCCATCCCAAGTAACTTCAAATTGGCTTGGAGTGCCGTTTAGGGCATATGCAATGTCGCGGAGCATAAAGAAATTGTTACCGCCGATGTTAAACGCGCCGAAGTTTACGGGCGCGCCATCGATTTGGACGGAATGGGCGGAAGGGGCGGCTTCAATGGCTTGGCCTTCGCCTTCGACGGTGAACATTATAGTCGTGCCATTTCCTTCGCCCTGCGCAAAAAAACCGGTGCTTAGCGTAAATGTTCCCGGGGTGCTGAATGTATGAGAAACTTTACTGCCGCCATTTTCCCAGCTTCCCCACCTAAACTGCATTAAACTTTCACCATCTATGCTCGCCGAAAAATTGCTGACAAACTCTGTTGAAAGTAGCTCCACGGTTACGGCTGTTCCTGTGGGAATACTAAAATGCCATTGCCATCTGTATGCATCGGGATGGTGCAGGGCTTGGGGCGCATTATCAAGGGTAATCCGCATTTGCACAGGCCATTCGTCATCAACCAGCACATACCCGTCGGCATAAACCACCGAGGCCGCCAGCACCAGAGACACCACAAAAACCATGATTCCAAAATTCAATTTTTTCACGTAAACACTCCTTAAAATTTTTATTATATCAACCTAAAAGGCTAATACCTGATTTGGTTAAAATAATCAACAATAGCCCGGGCATAAGCAGCGGCCAGGCTTTGCAGGAATATATTGCACATCAATTTCGCCCTGTCGCTTGGGTTTGTGTGAAATCCATTTTCAACCAAGGCGGCGGGGATATTATGCTCTCTAATCAGCACGAAGGCGTTGTGAGTGCTTATTTGCCGCCTTGAAATGCCAAGCGCGTCTATTTTGTCCAGCAACAAATCCGCAAAAGTCCGACTTCTTTCAAAATTTGTATAATTGTTAAAATAGTTTATACTATAGTGGGTTGTATTGGATATAATATAGACATCCGCGCCGTTTACGCCGGTGTTAACGGGGCGTGATGTGGCGTTTGTGTGTAGGGAGATTGCCAAAAAGTTTTGGTATATAATGGGATTGTTTTGCAAATAGAATATGCGCCGCAAATCGGGATGGATGGCGCGCCTGCGTGTCCAATCAAAAGGAGCACTCATATAGATTGACGCGTAATACTCCGGATTGGCTATAATTTTTTCCATTATATGTATAAGCCTGTCAATTTCTGCGATTTCTTCCTCGCAATCGCTTGCCGCGCGCAAGGCTTGCAAAGTCCATTTGTTTATAAGGGCAGGGCGGGTATGCAATGGCACATTTTCGGGCGCGCCTCTTGTTAAAAGCACGGTTGCGCCAAGCTCTTCAAGCAAGGGCTTGGCTTTTAAAGCCAGCCTAAGCATGGTCGCTTGTTCGCTATAATTCATAAATGTAATGTCCGCCCCCAAGCCATGCCCCGCGTCCAAAATCACCGTTCTGCCCCATAACGGCGGCGCAAGATTCAAATACACCCAATATTCCCCATGAACTGTAGGAATTTTTGCCCAACCATATTCATTTGTATATGTAATGCGGATATATTGCGGGGCAAAAGTCGCAATCCGCCTTGCTGCTTTGTCGGGATATTCGTATACTGAAAATCTCCATGGTATGTGGTAAATGCTGTCGCCGTAGTCTTTTGCAAAAACCATAATCGGGCTTAATGCCGGTACAAAAGCAAGCACTAATATAAAAGGCATCAATTTTTTTCTGATTTTCACTTTTGGCCTCCTCATATTTTTAGTATTTATCCACAAACGATTATACATTACCACAAACAAAAAAGTCCATTGCGTTTCCGGCAAGTTTTGAAAAATTTTTGCCGGTGCAATGGACTTTGCAGTTTATTTTAAAAATAAACCACCTTTACGAAATATCCGGTGAAGAAGGGATGCCGTGTGTTCGGATAATTCGCATAATCTGCTCCCTGCAGGATTCGAACCTGCGACTTTTTGCTCCGGAGGCAAACGCTCTATCCCCTGAGCTAAGGAAGCGACTACAGGGGATTATAGCACATAAGTGCCGGTTTGTCAATTAGGAATTTGTCGGCCTTCGTGATTTATTTTGTAGTTGTCGCGGTGGATTAGGTCGGCTACGGTTATGAAGGAATAGCCGCGATTTTTAAGCTCGGCCAGGATTTTTCGCAGGGCTATTGGGGTTTCGGGGATGTCGCAATGAAATAGGATGATTGAGCCGTTTTGCAGGCTTTTGTGGTTAAGCACGCGCTCGGCCATGGCCTCGGGGCTTGGCCGCTTCCAGTCCAGGCTGTCCACATCCCATTGAATTACGTGATATTTCAGGGATTTCGCCGCTTTAATCACCGTATCGTTATATTCGCCATAGGGCGGGCGATAAAGGTTCATTTCAACGCCCAAAAGCCCCAGCACCCGCGTGTGCGCGGCGGCAATTTCTTCGACATTTTGCTCGAAATTAAGCGAGGCGACATGGGCATGTGTGTCGCCATGATTGGCGATATTATGGCCTGCCGCGTGAAATTTGCGCATGGCATCGGGAAATTTGCTAACCCAATAGCCGCAGACAAAAAATGTCGCCTTTGCGTCAAATTCATCAAGAATTTCAAGCAAAATATCCGCATCATCCGCGCCCCAGGCGGCGTTTAGGGTGATGGCAACAACCTTATCCGGCGTTTCCACCGAATATATCGGCAAAAGTTTTTGCGCGCCAAAAACCGCGCTTACTGCGGGCAGCGCGAAAATTAAGGCCAACAGCGCAATTGCCGCCGCCACAATAATTTTTGTTGCGCGAATGGGATTAAATTCATTTTTTCGACTAAACATAAAATCACCTCGTCCAAAATAATAGCTTGTTTATAATATTCCAAAACATGCGCCAAATATGCCGGGCGAGGGGAATTGACATGTCTACAAATTTTTTGAAATAATCCCAAGCAATTGCCCCGTAAGCCGTTTTAAGTCCGTGCAGGCGACAACGAAAGGATAGATACTTTTTAAAGCATCGTAACAAGGGGATGCTTGCGCTACTCCATCGTCTAATGCAACGGCAATCATATCGGTGCCTCGCTTGATAATTTTCGCCGCGGCATTTGCGGTATCCTTTGAGGAAATTGGCGGATAATATTCATCATATTCATGCGCCGGCCAGCCGTCGGCAAGAACAATTATGAGTTTCCGAGCACAATTGGTATATGAATTAATAAAACGCTCTACCCAAAAGAGCGCAAGCCCGTCCCTGCTGTTGCCGTCCGCCGAGAGGGCCAATAGATTGAGTTTTTCCTCATTGCGCGCATTAAAATCCACCAAAATATTTACATTTACCTCCGGCTTATGAAAGCCGGCCCTATGCTCTACAATTGCATGGGTTATGCCCTGCTTTTTTAAAACCTCGTGCAAAATAACGCTTGACAGCATCGCGCTTTCCCTTCGGGGGCCTTGCATAGAGCCGGAGCCGTCTATTAACAGCACAATGGCAATATCGGGGATTCCATATTCCGATTCATCACGATACCAATAACGCTTTTTAATGTCTGACAGCCGCCTGGAGCTTATTCCCGCCCCAAACAGCCTTTTCTCCTCACGAACCGAAATCCGCGCCCTAAGCAATTGCGCAAAGCGATTATTATACGAATTAATATTAATTTTATACTTATTGTAAATATTTTGATAGGCGCGGCGTAGATTGAGATTTGGCTTTGGCTTGGTTTCGATTATTTTAATATTCCTATGGACGGGCGAGCAATCAAATTGCATGGCATCCCAATTTACAACAGTCGGCTGCGCCAGAACAATTTTTAGCGCGTCGCGCTTCTCGCTTTCATAATCATGAACGAGAACACTCATCTGCTCATCATAGTTGCGTTTTGGCAATTCATTGCCGTTTAAATCCGAAAATAGGCGTCTGGATATGGAGGCCGTTTTGCCCTTGCTTTCAAAATTGCCTATAGTTTTGTCGCCGACCGTATGGGTCTTTAGCCCGGGAAGCATCCGCTCAAGTTGCTCTGTGTCAATATCGGCTTCGCTGTCGGGAATGAGCGGTTCAATAATATCAAATATCCGTTGTGTAAACCCATAGCGTGCCTTAGGTTCGGGGCAAATGCTGCCATCTGCAAAAAGCTGTTTCGTTTGCGCCACATAGTCGGCAATGTCCGCCGGCGGTTCCTCTTGTACAATCATGGGATATAGCAAGAAAGTGCCCATATAGTTAAGAAATTCGGTCAAGGGCAGTGGCTTTGGCGCATCTGCCGATTCGTTTTTAAAAGCACGGTTAACCGTGCCTTGCACGGGCGTATTGGAAAAAAGCACAGCAATTCGCTCAAATTGCAAAAAAAGCTCCAAATTATCGTATATGCTGCAACCGACCGCCTCAATAAAAGCGTCCTCGATGATATTGCTTGTCAAAGCCAGCGTTTTGGCGCGCGCTTTTGTGCTTGCCCTTGCGTCGGTCTTGACCCCCGTCGGAAAGTCCGAATAAATTATATGCAGACATTCGTGAATATTTTGCCCCCTTGTAAGCATACGCAAAGCATTCCAAGGGTCGGTTGAAAATTTATGGTCAATTTTCATATATTCCTCGGTTCGCGCAAGGGCGGCTTTGTCGGCAAATACCCCGCCAATAGCAGGGTCAACCACAATATTTCGGCCATCTGTAAAGGCTTGATTTTCGTTTATGAAAAAAAGGCGCACTCTTTCACTTTCTGTAAGCAATTGCGCAAAATTTTCTTCTATACTTCGGTTAAAATCGCATTGAAAATGCCGAAGCACCCTTTTCATTTCCTTATTCATAGTAAAACCTCATTATTTCTATCAACATTTCACGAATTTCCGACTGCGCTTTTGTTTCATGCATTGGCACATTCACAATATTCGCGCGCTTTAGAGCCTCCAAGCGGTCAAGGGTTATTTTATTGGCATCCGAGTAAAAGCCATGCCTTTTGTAGATTCTCTTCTCATAGGCACGAACATGGTCATATAATATTTTAGCAAAGGTGGGGTCGGTGGGCAAAAAATTGCCATTCATATACATATCGCCAAGGCGAATAAACGCATTGATGAATTTTGGCGCAGCCTGCAAATAGGCTTTGCCGCCTTTTCATAATCTACATCCTCATCATGACCATAATAAGCACATTCCCCCAGCATATAGGCGGCCGTGGGAATGCCTTTCAAAAATGCCGTATTAAACCACATCTTGGCTTTTTTATAGTCTTTGGGCACAATTTCGCCTTTATAATAAATTAATGCGCGAATATATATTGCGCCTCGGCATCGCCGTCATCGGCTCTATTCATTAAATCCACGGCATCTTGGGTAAAGTCTGCTTCTGATTTCATCTTAACCCCCCCTTTTTTGACTTCCTACAATATCTGCCACCCCACCTCACGACCATTTATAGAGCACCAAAATTCCGCGAATTGTGTTTTCCAGCACGCGGTCGCATTTAGCTATGGGTATTATGGTTTTTTCGGCAGCAGCAATATATCCCTCGTATTTGGCCAGCCGCGCCCAATTTTCGAGATTGCGCGGCGAAATTACAATGTCCAACTCCTCGCTTTCGATTTTTTTCTTCAGCTTGTGATAAACGCCCAAAATCTTGTCGGCCTTGTCCTTGCATTCCGGAACGCGGGCAACAAGCATTTTTACAATGGCTTCATCTGCCAGGGCGGCAAGCTCTACCACGATATTAAAGCGGTTATATAGAGCTTGATTGAGTTCTTTTGTGCCGAAATAGCCCAAGTTCATGGTTGCAAAAAAGCGGAAATTTGGATGCCGCCGCACAACCTCGCCATTATCCAGCCTAACAAAACCATTGTCGTCCAGCAGCGAATTCAAAAACGCCAAATATTGCGGCTTGGCGAAGTTAATCTCCTCAAAAACAACAGCCCCGCCATGCCGAATGGCCTTGGTTGCAAAGCTTTCCTTAAAAACAATTCTATCCTCTTGCGGAATAAATTTACCCAACACAAATTCGTCCAAATTTTCGGTGCAATTAATTACATCCATAATCGGCAGCCCTATTTCTTGACAAACCAATTTACAGGACATGGTTTTGCCTGTTCCCGCAGGGCCGTGAAATAAAATTGCGCGGGCATCTCCATTGGTTACGGCATTGCATATTCCTTTAACGGCCTTGGGTATTTCAAATTCCTTTGACAAAGTGGGGATGAGGCTTCGATATTCTTCATTAAAAGCATCTTCGGCAAAGGGCGTTATGACGAACGTTTTGTCCATTTTGGCCATCGCCTTGTTTTCGGCAATCACTTTGAAACTATCGCGAAAGGACAGCATTTCCGACCTGTCAAATCCGCCCAAATTGGTATAAACGACCTCATATTCGTCTAATTTGTGCGCCTGATAAAAATCCTCATGCAAATTCACAAAAGTGTCGGCCGCCGGTGATTCTGTATATTCCAGGATTGCCGCGCTATAGTCGCTGTTAATGCGACATTCACGGGCGAGAAGCACACAAAAACAGGGCAGCAGCTTATAAAGCGGCCGCAAATGCTCCATATCGCCGTCAATCCAGCGTCCAAGGGCATCATAGGCGGCTATTGTAATCTCATAGTCTTCCAATAGAGCTTCATAGCTATGTATTTCCTGTTCAATTACCCCATTTTGCCGCCAATCTTCCGGCATGGTTATTTTCAAAAATACCTGCGAGCCATCGTCATTTGTAAAATAATCGCCGTCAATTGAAGCATCGCCCCTTGCCACCGAAGAAACGAGCAAAGAAAAAAGCGACAAGGCCTCGCCTATGGGCTGGCAAAGGGTGGTTGTTCCTTTGCTGGATTGATTGTTAGGATGGACATAATATTGCGTAACATCCGAATGATGTTTAAATCCGAACCCCTTATAAATCTCGTCATTATTTTCCCGCACCACTCTATAGGAAATTTTAAAAATATTCATTTGTCCGCCCCCTTCGGTTTAAGAACCTAATGGATTCTTAAATCTATTATTGCATATATACACGCGTATTACACGCGCAAATTAAATGGCGCGCCCCCGGGTCGGTCGACACACCCTGGGTCGCGCCATTTAGGAGCTATTTACGCAATGCCCCGAAGATGGGATAGAGATTTAGTTCGGCTTTGTCTGCATTATTGCCTACGCCGTGAATGAACATATCGTCGGTTAGCACAATATCGGGCATGGGATAATTTTCAAATATATAGGCATGTTGTCCGGGTCTGCGCGTGGCACCCGGATGAACCGTCCAGCCGCGCAAATTCTCCGGCTTAACCTCGCGCGCCAAAGGAGCATCACGATGGCTAAAATTTTGGAAACGGGCATAAACTTCGTCCCAAGGAATTTTGTCGCCCAAATTTACCCTTATAAAGCCAAGAGAGCTCTGTTTGGCGGGAACAAAGGGCGGATAGCCGTGAGGCATGGTCATAGTAATGCGATATTCGGTTTTTACCGCCGGCGTTGTTGTTGTCGGGGGTATTGGCGGAAGTGTCGGCGTTGGTGTGGGTGCGGGCGTTATGGTTTCGCTGCCCGCAACCAGGCTGTTGCCATGCACGCGAACGCTGATGATTCTGCCATCGGGCAGGTAAATATTCTGCCAAAAAGTTCCTGTTCCCGCGCGCACAACATCAACGCGATGTCCCGTCGAAATTATAACAACGTCGAATCTAAGGTTTGCCCCGGTGCCGCTTACGCTCACCCTTACGCCGTCAATTGTGATGCTTGAAACGCCCGGATTTGCGTTGGGATTGCCGGCCAAAGCTGCGATGGGAAAGGCCAGCGCAAAAACTAATACCAATGCAATTACTCTCAACAATTTTTTCATAAAAATTCCTCCCATAATAACATTATTCACCTTTTAGGATGACAAGATTATGCAGAATTTATAAATACATTTTGTGGAAATGAGGAAAAGCTTTCGCAGATTTGTTGGGGGTTGCATATTATGGATTAAATATTTTATATAAGGAGCGATTTATGTGTTTAGTTACGAATTGAATGACTTTGTTGTGCCGCCTGTTCTTATTTCGGACATGGCGGGGGGCGCGGTTAGCGAGTATAATCTTGGTACGAGCTATATTTTCCACATCGAATTTGCGGAAACGGCGGAGGCGCAATGGGAATATTTCTATGACGAGCAGGCCGGCGAATATCACCTGATATATCAGCTGCCGCCCGAAATTAAAATCCCGCTGCAAATTGAAGAGGAGAATCCCTATCCTATATGGGGTCTTCCCTCTATGCCGGGGCAGCCGCCGCCCATTGTGGGGCATTATAATGTGTTCACGGATGGGTCTGTTAAGGTGCATTTTGATAATGTCGATATTTACGGCAATTCTGTTGCGCCCACGAATTTTATTGACTATTACACCGACGCGAGCTTTACAATGGAGATTATCGCGCAGTTTGCCCATGTCGGCACTCAGCAGGTAATTGACTTTGGCAATAATGCGATAATCACGGTCGATGTATTAAATCCCATTGACGGCAAGCTGGATGTAAGGAAAACCTATGCGACTTTTGACCTGCGCAACGAAAATATGACCTTTACGATTGCGGTTACGGCGCAGGACGACGAGGTTCATGACATTACAATCACAGATTTTAACCCAATCGGCGACAATCTTAACAAGGCCATATTCAAGGCCATGACAGTCAGCGTGCAGGGCGGGGCGGCCTATACTCCGCCCGAATTTACGGCGCTTGACGGCCAATTATTCGGCGATGGCTTCACTTTGGCATTTCCTGCCATAACTTTACAGCCCGGCGAGCAGATTATTGTCGAATTTACGCTGAATTTCACCGACCTTATAGTCGAGTTGACAAGCGGCGGCCAGTCCACGGCGGGAACATTTGAGTATTCCATTTATGTCAACAATGCCGCCTTTGCAGAGGGCATTGACAGCGATTTAACGCCCGTCATCTCCGAAACTTTCATAGTCAGGAATATCCTGCTTTCGCGCGATTTCTTCAGAAAGTCGGCACATACGGATTTAACGAATGACTATACCGCATATTGGGACAATATTCGCGTTGGCGACGGCGTTACGCCGCTTAACGACGCGACAATTTCCGACAACTTTGACGAGATGTTTTTTGTGGGCACTTATGTCGAATTTAGCCTGCAGGACACAAACAATATCACAATCGCAAGATGGCGAAAACCCATTGGGCCAAATACTTCGGATTTTTCAATCACCCTGCCCGACGAAACAGAGGCGGTTTTGGCGGAAACACGACCCGACGGCACAGTTGTTACGCCCTTAAGGACGGGGCAATATGGCGAGATTGTCTATGTCTATATTTCGACATATTCCACGATTGTGGCAGACCCGACGGCGGATTTTGAAAATACTTACACGCGCAGGTATACAAATCGCCTTGGCGTAAGCATTGGCGGCGAAAACCCCTTTATCGAGGTTACGGCCGGCATAGTCAAGTCCGGCGCATTTCCCGAAGCGTCTAAGGTGAATGAATATGTTTACAGCGACGGCGCGCCCATTGGCATACAATGGACGGTAACAACTGTTATTCCCGCCTCTTGCTATGGCGAAAATGTGAACTTTTTTGATGATGTTTGGGTCAATGTCTATGAGTCCGACATTTGGACGCGATATTACCTTTTTGACCCGCAGCCCTTTAGGGAAATGACTGTCGAGGCATCGGACGAATCGGGCACGCGCGAGCTTATTGAAGGTGTGGACTATACGCTTAACACGCCCGCAAGCGGCGGCTGGCGCATGTATTTTGTCGGGCAAAACAGCCCCTCGCCTTTTGACGAGGACACCACGCTGACATTCACCTACACCATACCCCTTGATGCCCTTGTGGCGCATCTGGAGCATCAAATGACTGTGGAAGAGGCGTTGCAAAGTTTTGAAG
>JAITMQ010000104.1 GCA_031277225.1 Clostridiales bacterium
CGGGGGGGGGTTTGGCTTTGCGGCAACCTCACCCGGGGTTTGTTTCTTTTGGTGTTCTTACGTCCATTTCGGGTTAAAAAAAACAAAACCACTAATGCCACGAAAGTACACGAAAATGCCATCATACGAGCGGCCTAAAGGCCGCGATGCCGCTTCGCGGCCGGGCGCGGAGCTGCGCTCTGGCTTTGTTGCGAAAGCCAGCGCGAAGCGCCGCGCCGGAAGGGCGACCGAGGGCGGTCGCCCTTCCGGGCCGCACAACGTCATTCCCGGCTTGACCGGGAATCTCCGGGAATTGGCAGAGGATTCCCGCTTTCGCAGGAATGACATTCCACATTCCACATCCCACATCCCACATCCCACATTTCATCCACAGGATGAATCAAGGCCTTTTCCAGTCTTTAATATGCTTCTGCTCCTTTTTGCGCGAAATCGCCAGCACTTTTGGCGGCACGTCTTTTGTAATTGTTGACCCCGCCGCCACAAACGCCTCTTTTCCAACGTTTACGGGTGCAATCAAATTTACATTGCAGCCTATAAAGGCCTCATCTTCAACTTTTGTCTTATGCTTTTTGCTGCCGTCATAATTCACGGTAATTGCGCCACAGCCGATATTCACGTCTTCGCCAATTTCCGCATCCCCCAAATAACTTAAATGGCTGGCCTTAGAGCCGTCGCCCATGCTTGTCGCCTTAATTTCGACAAAATTTCCGATTCTAACCTTCTTGCCAAGCTCGCTTTTGGGCCGAATATTCACAAAGGGCCCAATTGTGGAATCATTGCCGATTTTTGCATCATTAATAACCGCATATGGCCCGATTATGCAATTTTTCCCAATTTTCGTTTCCCCACGAATAATACAGCCGGGCAAAATCTCTGTCCCCTCGCCAATTTCCACATCTTCGTCAATGAAAATTCCAAAACCCCAAATAATAACCCCATTTTCTTCATGCCGCCGCAAAATCTCGGCATTACGCTCCATTCGCAAGTTGCTGTTCATAAACAAACCCCCTTAAGGTTAAAAAAGGGGAATGTAGGTGGCACATTCCCCTTTAGTGTATTATTCTTCTTCGTCGTCGCCGTCTTCGTCTTCGTCTGCTTCGTCTTCGTCGGCTTCGTCAATCTCGTCAACCTCATCAACATCAATGTCGTCGTCATCATAGTCGTCGTCATAGTCGTCGTCGTCATAGTCGTCGTCATAGTCGTCATCGTCATAATCAAAGTCCATATCAATGGCCTGCTTGATGGATAGGCTGATTTTTCTCTTTTCCGTATCGATTTCAATAATTTTAACTTCAACCTCTTGCCCAATTTCAAGCACGTCATCGGGTTTTTTAAGATGTCTGTGCGCAATTTGTGAAATATGCACAAGTCCGTCAATCCCGTCTTCCAGCTCAATAAATGCGCCAAAAGGCACAAGGCGCACAACGCGGCCTATAACAATAGAGCCAATCGGATAGCGGTCTAAAATGCTGTTCCACGGGTCATTTTCGACACTCTTAAGAGTGAGGGAAACGCGCCCCGTTTCCTTGTCGGCCTTGATAATATAGGCCTCAACAATATCGCCGACTTTTAAAATGTCGGAAACATTGCGCACGCGGCCCCAGCTAAGCTCGGACACATGTATAAGGCCGTCAACGCCGCCAAGGTCAACAAATGCGCCGAAATTGGCTATGCTGGACACGGGCCCGCTAACCAGCGTGCCTTCTTCCAGCCCTTCCATGGCCTTTTCTTTGGCCGCTCTTTCCTCTTGCGCCGCCAATTCCTTGCGCCCGCCGATAATTCTCCAAGGGCGCTTTCCTTTGTCAAGCTCCAAAATATTGAAATGAAGCTCTTTTCCGACAAGGTCGCTTAAGTCTTTTGTAAAGCGCGCATGGGCCTGGCTTGAGGGCACAAAAACCCGCACGCCGCCGACATTGACAATAAGCCCGCCCTTAATAAGCTCTGCAACTTTGCCCAAAATAGGCTCGCCGGTTGCAAAGGCATTGTCGACATCTCTGTAGCCGCGCTGGGCGTCCACGCGCTTTTTAGACAAAAGCACATTTCCGTCGCCGTCGTTTACGCGCAGAACAAAGACCGTAATTTCGTCGCCGGGGGCGACATGCTCTGTCGGGTCAACATTTGCATTGTCGGAGAATTGACCCCGCTGGATGATGCCGTCGGATTTGTATTGCAAATCCACCATGACCTCTCCATTAACAATGCTGATGACTTTTCCGGTTACAACTTGTCCGGTGTGAAGGGTGGTTACGCTTTCTTTAAGCATGTCCTCGAAATTCTCTTCGGCTTCTGCTTCGGCTTCGGCTTCAGCTTCTGCTTCAGCCACGACTTCGGCTTCGGCTTCGGCTTCAACCTCGACTTCGACTTTAGCTTCGGTTTCGATTTCGGCTTCGGCTTCGATTTCGGTCTGCAAATCTGCTTGGATACCTGCTTGGTCGCTGTCCGCCTGCACACCCTCCGCTTCTTGGATACCTAGTGTTTTTTCAAATTCATTCATTTGTTTTAAAGCCTCCTTCATGGCAGTAGGGGGAGTGGATGCCCCCGCAGTTATTCCAATTCTATCATCTTTTGAAAAATTTTTCAACTCTAAATCCAAAATATTTTCAATAAAATATGTATTTTGCTGAATGTTTTTGCAAATTTCATACAATTTGACGGAATTTGCGCTTCCTTTATCGCCCAAAACCACCATTTTATCGACCTTTGCGGCAAGTGCCTTTGCGGCCTCTTGTCTTTCATGTGTTGCACGGCAAATTGTGTCAGAATATTCCAAATTTTGTGTATGCTTTTCCATTTCTGACTTTATTTGTAAAAAAGTGTCGGCGCAGAAGGTCGTTTGCGACATAAGGAAATATTTTCTATCGGGATTCCAATTTTGCTCGGCCACCTCTTCGGGTTTTGAAATTATAATTGCCATATTGCCCGCCCAACCGCTTAGCCCAACCATTTCGGGATGAAGCGCGTCGCCCGTAAGCACAAGGCGATAGCCTTCTTCGCTTTTTTGCTTTGCCAAACGCTGATTGGCGGCAACCGACGGGCATGTCATGTCCAAAATTTTAACCTTCGCATTTTCAAGCTGGGTATAAGTTCGCGGCGTTGCGCCATGCGCCCGGATTACAACCGTAACATCTGCGCCCCTTTTAAGTTCGTGCAGCGAATTTATAACGCCAACGCCCGCCTCGGCAAGGTTTTTCATAACCGTTTTGTTGTGCGTAACCGCCCCAAGCATAAGCACGGGGCCTTGCTCGGCGGCTTTGTACACCCCCTCAACAGCCCTTTGTACCCCAAAACAAAATCCATAAACATCAGCCAAAATCATTTCCACAATCGTCCACTCCTAAATTAACAATAGAATCCATTACCTTTTGAGCAGCCTCATTCAGCTCCTCCGTGCGAACCTTCTTTCCATAATATTCCTCAAAAGAAATGGGTTCGCCCACATTTATAATAACTTTTGAAAAAAGTTTATAAGTCGCATTAATATGAATGGGCACAACGGGTGCTTTGCCCTTTATGGCAAAAAGCGCCACGCCCGCCTTATAGTCCGCCGCGTCTACTTCGCTGCGCCGCCCGCCCTGCATGAAAATGCCCACGGCCTCGCCCGCTTTTAAGGCCTTTACAACCTGTTTAAGGCTGTCCATGCCCACATTTTCGCGGTCAACGGGAATGGCCTTCATTTTTGTTAAAACCCAATTGACAAAGCGTCTGCGGAATAATTCCTTTTTGGCGAGATAATTTAAATCGCGCGAGGAAACAATGCCTAAAGCAATGGGGTCGTGATAACTTATATGATTCCCGCATAAAATAACCCCGCCCTCGGCCGGAATATTCTCCCGCCCAAAAACCCGAAACCGAAACATAAGCCGATAAGCCGGCGTCAAAACAATCCTGGCCAATCTCCACATAATCAAGCCCCCTCTCGTCATTCCCGCGAAAGCGGGAATCCCCTACCTTATCCAGCAAAACTCTATCCCCTCAAGCCCCTGCTTTTCGATGATGTTAAATTCGTGATGGTCGGCCGTGAGCAGCACAGCACCGGACACAATGGCCTGCCCTAATACAACAGAATCCGCCAACGAAATCCGATAACTGACTTTTAACCGCCCCGCCTCAATCAAAACTTCATCTGTAAAATCGTATACATTTATCTTCCATTTTCCGACAGTTCTCAAGAATCTCAGGGCATATTCCTTTCCTCTCGAACGATAAAAACCATAATAAACTTCCATAAGATTTACTCTGTTTATAAACAAGTCAATCTCGCCTCTGTACGCTCCGGAAATCAAGTTTCCAACAATTTCGGCACCTTCTTCGTCTTTCAAAAAGGCAATCAGAGCACAGGCATCTAAAATGAATGTCTTTTTTCTCAAAATCGCTCCAACTCCTTATCTTCACGAGTCATTGCCAAAAATTCATCGACAGTAAATCCACAGTCCTTAAAGCTCCCGCGCAAAGGATAGCCCCTTTCGTCCACAACCAAAGCCGGACTAAGAATAACCTTGTCGCCCTCTTTTTCAACCTTAACATTGCTTGACTCAAACAACCTAAAAATCTGCTCGGGCAATGCCCTGGTTTCCAAAATCATTTCCATATCAACACATCCTTCCCAACAATCAAATGCCTACCTTTTAATAATACCACAAATGTTAATAAAATCAAGGTAAATCTTTTTTTATTATATTATCCAATTATTTCCAGAATAGCCTCCACGGTTTGGTTTATATCCATTTCCGAACAATCCAGCAGTTGCGCGTCTTCCGCCATTTTTAGGGGGGAGGCGGCGCGCGTTGTGTCTTGATGATCGCGGGCTTTGATTTGCGCGGCAATGTCGTCAAAATCGGCGGGTTGGTTCAGCAGGTTAAGCTCGTGAACGCGGCGCGTGGCGCGCGCCTCAACCGACGCCGTCAGGAAAATTTTGACAGGTGCATCCGGCAGAACAACCGTGCCAATATCCCGCCCGTCCATGATAATATTTTGCCCCGCCGCCAAATCCTGTATAATTTTCACAATTTTGGCGCGCACGCCGGGATGCCGCCCGACCGCCGAGGCTAGAAGGCCCGCTTCGGCGGTGCGTAATGCGGAATTTTCTTTCGGGTCGAATTCAAAATCGTCCATGATAGCCAAAACAGCCGCCTCGTCGTCTAGGTCTGCACCCAAATTTTGCGCGGCAAGCCCGGCGGCTCTATATAGCGCGCCCGTATCAAGGTAAATGAGGCCTAGCCGCGCCGCCACTTCCTTGGCAATCGTGCTTTTCCCCGAACCCGAAGGCCCGTCAATTGCAATTTGCATAATTCCTCCTAAGTCGGGTCGCAAGGCTTTGGCCGCGCCCAAATAAATATGTTTGATTTCGTTTTGCCTTAAATTTGTTTCGGCCAAAACCTGCACACGAATACATTTTGGCATAGAACCCGGCACATCCATTTCCGCCAAACACATCAAAGAGGCGGAATTTATCCCCAGCGCGCGCGCAGCGGCAGCGGGATAGGCGGCATTTAAGTCCTTTGTGCATGTGAAGGTTATGGCGACAATCTGCTCCGGGCGCAGGTTGTTTGCGGCAAATATCGCCGCCAAAAGCTCGCCCGCCCGCGCCTCTATGCTCTCCTTGGAATTTTCGGCGCAAATCGCGCCGCGCACAGCCCTAATCATCCAACCACCTCAAGACATTATATCATATACAAAAACTTTTCGCAAAATTTTTTAAGAAATAGTTGCAATTGTTGAGAGGATGGTGTATAATGAACTTAGAAATTGGTTTGTATTGCAAAATACAAAGGAGAGGTGGGGGAACACCTCTCCGATGGCAGGTCGCTTTTCGGCCAAGCCAACCCCGATTAATTATGTTAAAAAACTAACAAAAATAACCGTTCGTGCTTATTGGGTAGCCTAGCGGTTATTTTTGTTGTTTTTGTCGTCAAAGTGGACAAGGAACATTATAGCGATTGAAAGTGCCGTTAAGGTTAATTGTGCTAAATTCATTAGGTTAATGATGTCAATATGTAACATTTTATCACCCCTTCCATGGGGTTGGGCTGACCGCTGCTCTCTGCAAGTCCAATTATAACATATTCCAAAAAATTTCGCAAAACTTTTTCAAAAAAATGCTTGACAAATGAATTGTACTGTTGTATTATTGTATTACTTCACTAGTTCAATAGGAGGGAGGCCATGCGGAATGAAGGGTCAATTTGATAGTTCTGCCCCAATTTTCATGCAAATTGTGGAGCAAATGATGGGCGACATTGCTAAGGGGTTGCTTAAGCCGGGCGAAAAGGTCGCGCCCGTGCGCGTGCTGGCGGCCGAATACAAGGTCAATCCCAATACCATGCAAAAATCGCTGGAAAAACTTGGCGATATGGGCTATCTGTACACCGAGCGCACTTCCGGCCGCTTCGTAACCGAAGATGTGGCCAAAATCGAAGCTTTAAAGCGCGAAATTCCTGCCAAAATGACGGCGGACTATTTGCGCGAAATGCTGGATTTTGGCATTGCGCCCGACGAGATTCAAAATTATGTCAAAAATTATTTGGAGGTAAATAATGGACAAAATACTTGAACTGAAAAATTTCAGCAAAAATTACGGCAATTTTCAGGCCGTTAAGGATGTTTCTTTCGACATTGAACCCGGCAAAATCGTCGGCCTTCTCGGCCCAAACGGCAGCGGCAAAACCACGATTATTAAGACAATAATGGGCCTAATGTCGGATTATGGCGGTTCTGTTGACATTGTGGGGCAGAGCCCGGGAAGCGAAGCCAACAAATATATTTCATATTTGCCCGACACGGCGCATATTCCCCGCTGGCTTACCGTCAACCAGTCCATAGGCTTTTTCAAAGACTTCTACGAGGATTTCAGCGGCGCAAAGGCCACGGACATGCTGGTTCGTATGCAAATTCCTTTGGAGAAGAAGCTTAAGGCACTCTCGCGCGGAATGCAGGAGAAAGTCAGCCTGTCGCTTATGATGTCGCGCCGTGCTAAGCTTTATATTTTGGACGAGCCCATTGGCGCGGTTGACCCCGCCAGCCGCGAATTCATAATCGACACGATTTTAAGGAATTTTGACGAGGGCGGCTCGATTTTGCTCTCCACGCATATAATCGCCGATATAGAACCGATTTTAGACCGCGCGCTCTTCTTGAGAGAGGGCGAGCTTGTTCTGGACGACGATGTGGAAAAAATTCGCGAAGAAAAAGGCCAATCGCTGGACGGCCTGTTTAGGGAGGTATTTAAAAATGTTTACTAAAATACTAAAGTATGATTTTAAATTTAGCGCGAAGATATTCTTCGCCATGTTTGCCGGCATGATTGTTTTCACCGGAATTTTGCGCCTAAGTGAGTTTTTGCCCGGCGTAGAGGGCTTTGGCGCCGATATGATGCGCCTAGTCATACTTATGGTTGGTGTTATGGCCGTGGCCATCGCCTCATATTTGCAAATATTGCTGCTTTATCAACGCAATTTCTTTGGGCCGGAGGGCTATCTTATGCTTACTCTACCCGTAAATCGCGGCCGCCTGCTGGCCTCAAAGTTTTTGGTTTCCATGGTTTGGTTTAATTTTATGATGCTGGTTGTGCCTATAATGGTGCTTATTATCGCGCCGCCACGAGGGGATTTTTGGACGGCCATAAGCAATGCCCTAAGTGGCAACTTTATCGTAAACTATTTCCAGACCATAAACTTGCTGGCCCTCGCCCTAATCTCCATTTTATTCCTAACAGTAACCCTGGCGAATAGCGTATTTTTCGGCAAAAAAGTCCATGGCGTTGTCGCGGGCATATTCTCCGCCGCATATCATTTCCTGTTTTTCTTAGCTTTTGTGAGCATAGACAGTCGCTTCGCCATTACCGAAGTCAACAGAATTGGGCATCCCGACGGCTGGAGTTATGACATAATCACGCATACCCCCCAAATCGGCCTGCAATACGGCCGCATCCCCTTTGAATTTAGAGGCGGCGGCTTTATAGACATCTTCTCCATAGGCTTTGTGGCGGCATTTGTTGCGCTGACCGTATTGGCTATTATGTATTTGCTTAAGAAGCGGGTTGCTTTGCGGTAATGTTGTGTTGCATAGGAAGCGCCGCCTAAACGGCGGCTAAAGTAACGCTTGAAAGCATGAGCCTTTAGGCGTTACTTCAGCCGCCGTTTAGGCGGCGTTACTTGCCCGCTTACAAAATGCGGCAACCATACATCTATTTCATCTTTCGCAGGAATCTCAAACATATCCCAATATTTTTTAGCAAAATCATAATCGAAATAATGTGCTGTTGAATTTCCTTCCAAAATTTCTTTGTTACGTTTATCTAAGTTTTTAGTTAATACATCATCCGGAGTATCCATATAGTGCCACTCATATTTGACATTATTTTTTCTGTAAAATTCACTTGTTTCCAATCGTTCTGCCTGCGTTATAAATCCCCATTCTAAGACAACATTAATGCCACATTCGGCAATTTCCAAAGATTTCCGGAAAAGATATTTTTGCGTTCTTTCAGATACTTCGCCATGATTTTTACCTCCATGAGAACCAAATAAAATAAAAGTGATTTCGTCGTTAGAAAGCAGAACGGCAGGAACTTTCTTTATCAATGTTTTTGCATAAGTAGTTTTGCCGCTGCAAATTTTCCCACATATCAGTATTATTTTTGCCATAACACTCTCCTGTACATCATATATTTAGTCGACTTTCAGTCGAAAACTTTAGCCGCGTCTTGGTCCGGAGCTTGCCTCCGGACTTCAACCGGCGTTACTTGCCCGCTACAAAAACATATACCCCTGCGGCAACAAATGCGCATATTTAAACTCCAACTTTTCATAATATTCAACGACCTGCCTATATTCCCCCGCGTCCAGCCTGCGGTTAATCTCCGGATAATTATGCGCCTGATAAGTCGGCCTATATTGGTCCATAATATTCACAATAGCGTCGGGCGCATTGGCCTTAAGCCAGTCCAGCGCGGCCATGGAGTCCTGCACCATGCCCGGCATAACCAAATGCCGCACCAAAAGCCCCCTATGCATAATTCCGCCCGCAACCACAGGCGCGCCCGCCTGCCGCGCCATTTCCGCAATGGCCGGGGCCGCCACGCTAAAATAATCATCAACCCCGCTATATTTGCTCCCCAAGGCATCGTCGGCAAATTTTAAATCCGGCATATAGATGTCAATAAGCCCGTCCATTTCCTTAAGGGTCTTCAAAGAATCATAGCCGCCCGAATTATAGACAAAGGGCAGTTTAATGCCCTTTTGTTTTGCCAGCTTTATGGCCTCGGCGATTTGCGCGCTAAAATGACTGGGGCTTACAAGATTGATATTGTGAACCCAATCGGCCTCTAATTTCAAGAAGGTATTGGCCAAAGCCTCGGCATCCATTTTTTCGCCGCGACAAACCTGCGAAATATTGTGGTTTTGACAAAAAACACAGCCCAAATTGCAGCCCGAAAAAAACACCGTGCCCGAGCCGCCCGAGCCGCTAATAATGGCCTCTTCGCCCATATGCACCATGGCCGTGGCCACAACGGCGCGCCCCGGCGCGCGGCAGGCCCCAAGCTCTAAATCCCGAACAACCCCGCAGCCGCGAGGGCAATCCCAGCAAGCAACCATAATCCACCTCAAAATATTCATTCGCCCCATTCTACCACAATCCCGCCGAATTTGCAAGCTGAAAAATCTTGACAACTATTGAGCATCCGATTATAATTAGGTATATGTCAAGCACAAGCTAAAGGAGGTTTTGACGATGAACACAGTCCAAACATTGGAGGGCTACTACAAAAGCGGAGGGTTTTATACCTATGACCCATTGCCCCGAATGCCGCGCTATGGGCGTGTGCTGATAACATTACTTGAGCCGCAACCCCTGCGCAAGAGTGATACATGGAGCGAATTTGACAGGCTGGTTGACGAAATAGATGAAAAGCTTGATATGGCCGATTTTCCACGTTGCGATTTAGGTCGCCCGCTTGTAATTTTTGATGAGGTGTAAATATGGATTATGCTTTTGATACAAATATTATTGTGCATTTGTTAATCGGAACAGAAGCCGTGCGCATAAATAGGGATGAGGCACGTAGTGCGGGTGCAAGATTTATTATCCCTCCTTTTGTGCAATACGAAATTGAGCGAGGTTTATTGATAAAGCCGAATGATAAATATAGGCAAGCCTATGAGCGGCTTCTTGAGAATTGCGAAGTGGGCGAGATGACGGCAATAGCTTGGAAAGAAGCCGCCCAAATTTATGCAGACTTGTATAATAAGCGGTTCACCGTGAAAGATTCGGATATTATCATAGCCGCTTTTTGCGTGGCAAATGAATATATCTTGGTTACGAATAACACGAAGGATTTTATCAACATGGACAATGTCAAATTGGTCGATTGGGTTTATAGGACGATTTAATTTCAACAATGCGATTAAACGCCACTTTATCGGTTGTTGACGTTTTTGGGTCAAGGCAGTAGAAGGCATTGCGCATGAATTGATAGCGGTCAGCTTCCTTCGCCTCGCGAATTGCGGGTTCTGCCAGGGCATTTTCCACGATTTCCAGCGAATTTTCGTTGAAAATATAGCCATCTTCGGCGTTTTCGTCGTCGATTACGAGATAGTCATAAAGATTTGCGCAAATTGGCATGGCGTGCGCGGCGGCAACCCAATGAATCGTTCCTTTGACTTTGCGGGCGTTAAATCCCGTTCCGCTCTTTGTTTCCGGGTCATAGGTCGCGTGAATTTCTATAACTCGACCGGATTCGTCGGCAATAAAATCCGTACATTTCACAAAATAGGCCCCGGCCAAACGAACCTCGCGCCCCGGCGCCAAACGGTGATATTTCGGCGCAGGCTCAATCATAAAGTCCTCCGCCTCTATATAAATTTCCCGCCCAAAAGGCACTTGCCTTGTGCCAAGCTCGGGGTTTTTGGGATTATTCGCGATTTCAAGCCATTCAACCTGCCCTTCGGGATAATTCGTAATCACCAGCTTAACGGGATTCAGCACCGCCATAATAACCTTCGCACTAAGATTCAAGTCCTCGCGCACAAAATGCTCCAACATAGCAATATCCACCCTTGATTGCGCCTTAGAAAGCCCGATTTCGTCGCAAAAATTGCGCACGGCGGCGGCGGAATAGCCCCTGCGGCTCATTCCGGAAATTGTTGCCAGGCGCGGGTCGTCCCAATCGTCCACAATGCCGTCTTGAATAAGCTTGCGAATAAAGCGCTTGCCCAAAACGGTATTGCTTAAATGCAGCTCGGCAAATTCAATTTGGCGCGGGCGCGGCGAAAAACCGCCAATTTGGTCTAAATACCAATCGTAAAGCGGGCGATTATTCTCGAATTCAAGCCCGCAAAGGCTGTGGGTTATGCCCTCGATTGCGTCCTCCAGCGGATGCGCATAGTCATAGGTCGGATAGATGCACCAGCCGGGCGCATTATAATGCTCGTGATGGATTATGCGGTAAATTACGGGGTCGCGCATATTCATATTGGGGCTTGTCATGTCGATTTTTGCGCGAAGGGTATATGCCCCATTGGGAAATTCGCCCGCCTTCATGCGCGCAAACAGGTCAAGATTTTCGTCTATGGGACGCTCTCTAAAGGGGCTGTTGCGGCCGGCTTCGGTTAAAGTTCCGCGGAATTCGCGCATTTGCTCGGCATCCAGCTCGCAAATATAGGCAACACCCTTGCGAATCAGCACCAGCGCATATTCATAGAGCTTTTCAAAATAGTCGGACGCGTAAAAAAAGCCATCCCATTCAAAGCCCAGCCACAAAACGGCGTTTTTTAGAGCCTCAACATAGTGGGCCATATTTTCCTTGGTTGGGTCTGTGTCGTCTATGCGCAAATTGCAACGCCCGCCATAAAGTGCTGCCAGCCCGAAATTTATGCAAATCGACTTGGCGTGGCCAATATGCGGATAGCCGCTAGGTTCGGGCGGAAAGCGCGTGCGCAATAAATGCACCGCCTCCCCCAAATCCTCCTGAATATGCCGCTGAATAAAATTCCCTTGCATTATTTCACCTCGTATTTTCTATATATTCTCTTATAATGCGAATCCGGGGTAAACGTCATTCCCGCGAAAGCGGGAATCTCCTGCGTGTTGCAGCGTTCGGCAAGTATGGGGGATTCCCGCGTTCGCGGGAATGACATTGTTATGCTCCATACAACAGTCCCCCTCTTCTAACATCATTCCTCCTCGAAAATGTCCTTCGTATCAATAGAAAACCCCGGTAAAATGCCTACGTCTATGCTTTGGTCGCCCAGGTGATAATGCACGGAATGTTCCGTAACTTCTTTTAAAATTTTTTTCATGGTGTCGCTTATGCTGCTTGGCATTATTTCACCTCGTATTTTCCATATATCTTTTTGTACACAATTATCAAAATTACAAGACCTGCGGTGCTTAGAATTCCGACTAAAATTCCGCCTGCCGCTACGCTGAATAACGACAGCACGGCCGCCACAACAAAGCTTGCGGTAAAAATCGCCCACATAATGCCGTTTTCCCGATTATAGGCGGCTATATCCGTGATTTCTTCGGGCTTGACTTCCTTGCCCGCCCAAAAATGCATGGGGTCTTTGCGCCGAAACGCCCATAGGGCGACGCCGCCGGAATTTGCCGCCACAAAAAGGATTATTCCGGCCATGAAGATATTGGCGTATTCCAGCATCATTCCTCCTCGAAAATGTCCTTCGTATCAATAGCAAACCCCGGCAAAATGCCCACTTCTATACTTTGGTCGCCCAGGTGATAATGCACGGAATATTCCCCATCATCTTCCAGCCTGTATATTTCAATAAGTTTGGTTTCCGGGTCAACAAACCAAATTTCCCTAACCCTCGCCTCTCGATATTTAATCAATTTCCTAACGCGGTCATGATGCGTATTGCTTGGCGACAAAATTTCAATAACCCAATCGGGCGCGCCCTTTGCGAATTTTTCGTCAATCTTTTTCGGGTCGCAAATTACAATCAAATCGGGCTGAAACACGGTGTCGTCCCTTGTATTAGGATTAAGCCGCACATCATATGGCGCAACAAAAAGTTCGCAAGAATGTCCCTTTTTTTGCTCTAAATGATTGCCGATTCTAAGGGTCAATCTTCTGGAAACGCGCTGATGCCGCGTATTCGGCGCGGCCATGGCATATGGCACGCCGTCAATCAGCTCAAAACGCTTGTCCGTTTCCCATTTGGCGTAATCTTCATAGGTATAATACTCCTCAAGCTTCCTCGCTGCCGACATAATAACCCTCCTCATACCTCGAAAATATCCCTCGTGTCAATAGCAAACCCCGGTAAAATGCCCACGGGTACTATGTCGGGAAACTTGTATAGGTTGACAACATAGTCCCCCAATTCTTCATCCATTTTATGCACATCAATCGTCTTATTTTCGGGGTCTATGAACCAAATTTCCTTAACCCCCGCCTCGCAATATTTTTTGTATTTCAACATTATCTCGCGATGGCTATTGCTTGGCGATAAAATTTCGATAACCCAATCGGGCCCACCTTTTATAGATTTGCCGTCAATCTTTTTCGGGTCGCAAACAACAATCAAATCGGGCTGAACCACGGTGTCATCCCTTGTATCAAAATTAAGCCGCACATCATAGGGGGGATGAAAAACCTCACAAACATCACCCTCGGGCAGACGGGCGAAAAGTTTGCGAAGAAGCCTTCTTGATACACGCTGGTGCAATGTATTCGGCGCGGCCATGGCATATGGCACGCCGTCAATCAGCTCAAAACGCTTGTCCGTTTCCCATTTGGCGTAATCTTCATAGGTATAATGCCTCTTAACCTCAAGAAATTCCTCAAGCTTTCTTGCTGCCGACATAATAACCCTCCTTCCGGGCGACCGAGGGCGGTCGCCCCTACGCGCTATCCATCAAAATCTCCGCGGTAAGCTTTCTATGCATTCCCTCTTCGATATGGACGGGCTCTCTGTAGATTATGCGCGGCGCGCCGGTTTTTTCGACCGCTTCTTTGGTGATGATAACCTTTGTGATATTGTCATTCGACGGAATGTCATACATAATATCAATCATAAACGACTCCAAAATCGAACGCAGCCCGCGCGCGCCCATATTGCGCTCAATCGCCATTTTCGCGGCGGTAACCACGGCATCATATTCGAATTCCAGGGCAACGTCATCCATGGCAAAAAGCTCTTGATATTGCTTAACAAGGGCGTTTTTCGGCTCAGTCATGATGGAAACAAGCGCGGCCTCATCCAGCGCGTTTAAGGACACCAAAATTGGCAAGCGGCCGATAACTTCGGGAATAAGCCCGAATTTCTGCAAATCCTTTGTGGTTACCTGCTTCAGCACCTCGTCGCTTTGCTTATTATTTTCGCGCAATTCCGAACCAAAGCCTATCATTTTCTTGTTTAGGCGGCGTTGAATAATTTCGTCCATGCCGTCAAAAGCCCCGCCGCAAATAAAGAGTATATTCGTTGTATCCATTTGCAAAAATTCTTGATGAGGGTGCTTGCGCCCGCCCTGCGGCGGAACATTGGCCACCGTGCCCTCAAGAATCTTAAGAAGCGCCTGCTGAACCCCCTCGCCGCTCACATCGCGCGTAATTGAGCGATTTTCCGAACGGCGCGAAATTTTGTCAATCTCGTCAATATAAATTATTCCGCGCTCTGCACGGTCAACATCCCCGTCGGCGGCCTGAATAAGCCTAAGCAGGATATTTTCAACATCTTCGCCGACATAGCCCGCCTCTGTAAGGCTTGTAGCGTCGGCCACGGCAAAAGGCACGTCCAAAAGTTTTGCCAGCGTCTGCGCCATAAAGGTTTTGCCCGTGCCTGTCGGGCCAAGCAAAAGGACATTACTTTTTTGCAGCTCAATTTCCGGCGGCAGCGGAATATCTTCGCCCAGCGCGGCGATCTTCTCCAAATGTTCCGCCATTTTGGTAATGCGCTTATAATGATTGTAAACCGCCACGGCCAAGGCCTTGTTCGCCAAATCCTGCCCCACCACATATTGGTCCAAATGCGCCACAATTTCCTTGGGCTTGTAGATTTTAAAATCCGCAAAAGAAATGGGGTCGTCATGCGGTTCGGGGTCATACATTATGTCATTACAAATATCTACACATTCATTGCAAATAAAAACCCCGCCGGGCCCCGCCACAAAACGCCTGTGATGCTCGCGCGGCTTGCCGCAAAAACTGCAATAAACCTGCCTGTCGTCGTTATACAACTAAATCAGTCCTTTCACACCGTCGTCATTCCCGCGAAAGCGGGAATCCCCTAGTTCGCCTTCGTAATAATGTCATCAATCAGCCCATAGGCTTTTGCGTCTTCCGCCGTCATAAAATTATCGCGGTCTGAATCTCTCGCAATAACCTCGATAGGCTGTCCGGTGAGTTCCGCCAGCATCTTGTTCAATCTTTCCTTCTCTTTAAGAATTCTACGCGCGTAAATTTCGACATCCGAGGCCTGGCCTCTAGCCCCGCCGATAGGCTGATGAATCATAATTTCCGAATTAGGCAGGGCAAAACGCTTGCCCTTTGCGCCGCCCGCCAGCAAAAACGCGCCCATGCTGGCCGCCAGCCCCACGCAAATCGTTGAAACATCGGGCTTTATAAAATTCATGGTGTCAAAAATTGCCAAACCTGCGGAAACCGAGCCGCCGGGGCTGTTAATATAAAAACTTATGTCGCGCTCCGGATATTCCGCCGCCAAAAACAGCAGCTGCGCAATCGTTAAATTGGCGGTTTGGTCTGTAACCACATCGCCCAAAAAAACTATGCCGTCTTTTAACAGCCGCGAATAGATGTCATAAGCGCGCTCGCCGCGGCC
>JAITMQ010000068.1 GCA_031277225.1 Clostridiales bacterium
GTCATGATGTAGTTATTGGAGCGCTTGTTATAGGCGGTGAGTTGCTTTCTTCCGTCTTGAAGGTCAAACATCTTTAGATTGTCATAGAATCTCATTTGGTCTGTTCTGTGTATACGTTCTACTCCATGGGTAGCGGATGGATGTTTTAGTCGCCCCATGACTTTTAAAGTAATTAAGCATACGTTGCCTATGATGAGCATCTTGTGTTATAATGTCCATACGCAAGGTTTCCTCCCCTATAGTGATTGTTGAAGCTGTGGTAACTCCATTATATCACTTATTAGGTCTGGAGACCTTGTTTTTGTTACCTGTGTATTGTAGCATAACATTTTTGACAAAGATGTGGCCATTTGCACTGACTATAAAAAATCCAAAACAGAAAAGGCAACGATAGGCCTCTAAACGTGCAAGGAGCGCAGGTTTAGCAAGAATTACCATATGAAGATTGAAAGCGAACATATTGATTTAGCCATTGCGGATTTAATGATGCCCAAAATGGATGGCTATGAATTGACAAGAGAGCTTAAAGCCTGTAGGCGAGCAGGAATTGATTTTCAGAATTAAGGCACTTTTGCGCCGCTCAAAGATAGCAAGCGAGCAAAGGATTACTGCAGGGGGATAGTTACGGCAGACAGCCGCGCCTGGAATGACGTGCTGAGCAAAAAAGTAACCGCTCAAAAGGCCTTTATGATGGGTCAGCTAAAAGTTCGCGGCAACTTCGTTCTGCTAACAAAATTCGACCAGATGTTTAACACAATTTCATAACTAAATCACTTTTGCGCAACAAAAAAGCCACCGCAGGTCGGTGGCTTTTTTGCTAGTTTTGTGTTAATTGAATATAGACCGCCTGTCTGGCGGCATCCCAAAAGACGCTTGCGCCAAGCATTTCCGACACATATCGCGCGGGGACAAGCGTAAAGCCATCGACAATTAGGGGCATACCCATGTCATTTGGCAAAGGCTCGTCAATGGACAGGCTGATGGTCTGTTCGCCGTGGAAAATATAGGCCGTGCGCGTTTCACGATTCCATTCAACCGTTCCGCCCAAAGCCTCGCCAATTGTGCGCAAAGGCAGCATTGTCCTGCCATATTCGGGGTCAATTAGGGGCGGCGGCATAAAACTCCAATGCCAGTCATTATTTATTCTATGCCAAGGATTGTCAATTTCAAAGCGCAGACGAATGTCCGGCGCGGGCGAAAATTGCGCCATATGAAGCTCCATATCAAAGGGAACGGGCGCAAAATCGCCTATAAGCCTTGTTATGATATATGTTCGCGGGTCAATTCCGCGCGGATAGACGGGCGGCAAATTGCGCATATAAATGGAATACCATTCCAGGCCATATCCCCCGCCAATCCTATAGCCATAGTGCAGGCCATGCAAATCGTGTGAAAAACGAAGATTGAAATTTTCAAGGCCGTGAATCATTTCGTGAATTGTAAGCCCGACCAGCCAATGATGCGGATTACTCGGGTCGCCATGCGCGCCGGGCATAAATTGGAAATAGCTGGCCGGCCTGCCCGCATGAAACATTCCGCCAAGCCCCGACCAAGGCCGCCCGATATTATATACGGTCGACACAACAATAATGGCGTGATAATCGCCTTTTGCCAAATATTCATCAAAAATATGTGTTAAATAATTAAAATTGGTCCACCAGCTGCCATCCCACACGCCATTCTCAACATTGCCAATGACACGTATAGGCTCGTCAACGGCGTAAAAGCTCAGTTCTCCGATTGTTTTAAGCCCATCTGTCATAATGGGGAAATGGTCGCGAATATGGCCGATTGCTTCGGAAAGATAGGCTATGTCTGCGTCTGTCATGCTGCTGGAGCGGGGATGTTGCGGCGAATCAAAATGACGAAAGAGCAATGTCATCACATTCCATTCCCTCGACTGCTCTGTTGGGGCTTTTTCAAGCGTAATATCCGAAAAATACGCCCTTCCCGAAACCGTTGCCCAATGCCCGCCAAGGCGCAGCATAAGGTTAACCTCCTCGATTTCCTCAACGGTATTAAACTCAAAAGTCAGCCGCTGCCAGTCCTCGCCGCGATGCCGCCGCGAACCATACCATGTGTTGTGTGAAAAACTTAGCCATGCGCCGCCGCCCGGTTCTTCGGGGTTTTGCGCAAGGTTCTCAACGCGAACCATGGCGGAAAAGCGATAGCGCGTATGAGGCTCTACATCAAAGGCCAAATAGGCGCGCGAATCGTTATACTCGCTGTTTTCAACCACGATTGAAAAGCCGCTGTCGCCATAAAAAACCTCGTGGCAGATGCCAAATTCGGCATATTCGCCGCGCCAGGCATATGCCCGCCAAATGTCGGTCTGTTCGCCCGCAAAAACATGAGCCGGAAACAAAACCACCCCCAAAAACACAGCCACCAATAAGCCAATCCTCTTTAACATAATACCACCCTCCAAAAGATTCTACTAACATTATAAACCATTCCGGGAGTAATTTCAAGCATAATACATAAATTTCTCCTTTGACAAAGGTCTTCCCACTTCCATGATAAACCCCTCTCCTACTTTGATGTCGCTTTGCCGACTATCGATTCCACGGCATCCCGGATGCGCCGCCATGCCGTAACGCTATTTTCCAGATATACAAGCCCTTCGGTGGTTATTTTGTAATATTTGCGCGTGGGCCCGGCGGATTCCTCGCCCAAGCTTATTTCGGCCTTTTTATCGGCATGAAGGCGGCGCAGAATGGCGTAAAATGTGCTTTCGTTAACCTCGGGGAAAAATTGCCGCATGGACTTCATAACGTCATAGCCATACATCGGCCTGTCTTTGATGACAAAAAGTACACACATTTCGAGTATTCCTTTTTTAATTTGGGCCTCCATCAGCGCACCTCCTTTTGATAATCAGGCGGATGGCCGGGTAGGCCAGAATGACAAATAGTAGCGCATGTCCGTATAACTCCAAGTTTAGCGCGACATTTGCCCTAAGCGTCATGGCATCTTGCAAATTGCCGAAAATTGCATAGGTGTCGGCGATAAATGCGGCGGTTATCACGCTTTGCAGGCCTATGGCGAAAAAATAGGGCGAGCGGCGCAGTCCGTGCACAGACGCGACGAGCGCGAAGGCCATGCTCACCAAAAATGCCCGCATAATCAGGCTTATGGTCGTGGCATAAACCTCAACATCCACCACGCGTATTGCATTAAAAAAATACCAAAGCGCCATATTGGGAAAATAATGTATAAATATTCCAATGGCCAGCAGCAGCGAGTGGGCAAAAATTAAGTGGAGGACAGGCATTGTGCGCGGTGCCTTGCGCAGACCCTTCCTCATAATTAGCCAAAACAGCATGGCGAAAGCGCCAACCCCCGCCATTCTTGCGAAAAGGGGATAGGATACGCGTTCGGTGAGGGCATAATAGCTTATGGCTAAGGCAAGCAAGCCCACCAGGAACAAGATTTGCCGCAAATCCACGGATAGGGGCAGGATTCGCCGTTTTTTGTTAAAGGCCTCGGCCAGCTCGGCGGCCACCGCGCCCGGCTCGCCAAGTTCTGCGCTAATTTGCGCCTCGGTTTTTCCCTCGGCGATTGCTTCCGCAAAAAACCCATCATAATCCGTCAAAATCTCGCCAATTTCCTCGGGTTCAAAACGCCGCCGCAGAGATTTTCGCAAACGCGCCAAATATTCGTGCTTATTCATAATAACACTCCAATACTATTTAATAAACAGTAGTATATCACACTACTGTTCATAAGTCAATAGCTAAAATAAAAAATCGCTTTACAAGCCGAAGAAATTGGGATACAATGAAAAGAGGTGATTTTATGGGCGATATTCAAAAGATGCTATCGGAAATCGAAGAATTGCGGGGGCAGCTTAAAAATGGCCCCGGACTTAATGAGGGCGAAGAAAAGAGGCTTTTGGAGCAATTTATGGTGGAGTATACCTATAATTCCAATGCCATTGAGGGAAGCACGCTTACTCTGCATGAAACCGCCCTTGTTGTGCTGGAGGGCCTGACTGTCGATGCCAAGCCCTTAAAAGAGCATTTGGACGCAATAGGCCATAGAGATGCCTTTGAATATATTGTAAGAATCGCAAAAAGTCAAGAGCCTTTGACCGAAAGGATAATCAAGGAAATTCATTCTTTGGTTCTTGTGAATGATGCGCAGAATAAGGGGAAGTATAGAGGGGTTTCGGTGCGAATTTTAGGCGCATTGGACATGCCCCCCTTTCCCGACCAAGTGCCCGCGCAAATGCAAGAATTGCTAAAGGCATATGAAAGCGATATTAGGCATCCCATCGAAAAAATTGCCGATTTTCACATTCTTTTTGAGCGCATACATCCTTTTATTGACGGCAATGGAAGGGTCGGCAGGCTTATTATGAATTTGGAGCTTATAAAGGCGGGATATGCCCCCATTGACGTTAAATTTAAGGACAGAAGCCACTATATCGATTGTTTCAGGGATTATGCGAAAACCGGAAATTCAAATCAATTTATTGAAATGGTCGCAAAATATCAGATTGAGGAGCTAAAAAATCTCATATTCGTTTTATCATTCAAAAATAAAACGGGATAATCTTAAAGATTATCCCAAATATGTGGACAAAATGCCCACGGCGTCTTTGTCTACTACAATTTCGCCATGCTCTATCAGATAGAGCCTTGACATGTCTCTGCTGGAGAATTTCATGCCATATTCGCTTAGGATATTTTCTTGCGCCTGGGGCATTTTTTGTTTTTCATTGTCGATGGCAAGATAGTATTTGCCGTCGTATTTATAGAGGGTGTTATCGCCTATGTAAACGCCCGAAATGCGAGCGCAGGCCGCCGTGGCTTGGTCCAGGCTGCCAAATTCAAAAATGGCTTGATTGTGGCCTTTTGCGTCTTCATGGGTTTGGCGGTGGTGGCGGCAGAAGGGTTGTTGCCCCGGCGAATATCCCGGCGGCAATTGCGGACGGCCGCGCGAAATATTGTTAAAATGGTTAAAAAGCGGCGAAAAGCCCGCAATCTCCATGTCCGAAGGAAGCGCAATCTTTGTCATAATAATCATAATACTGTCGCGCGAAATGGGTATGGCCTCGATTATCAGCGGGGTTTCGGTATTTGTGTGAAAGCCACATTCAGAAACCGCGCGCTGCCTAACCTCTGAAAAAAGCTCCTGCGCCTTGGACGAGCCGTAAGCAAGCTCATGCAGGCGCATATTCCGCGCCAACAAATCCGTTTCGGTCAAAATAAATTTTATTTGATTCTCGCTTATTTTCTCAATCCTCATATCACCATTCCTTTAAATTAGGTTCTAAACATAGCAATAAATCTATGTTATCATAAAAAAAACGCTTTGTAAAGAGGGAAATGAGGGTAACTTCATTAAATTTTTTAAGACTGGACAGGGCAATAAATCTATGATACAATATTATCATAAAAAATCTTTGTTAAAAAGAAAGTGAGGCTATTTATGAAAAAGAGGTTCATTTTAGCGGGCTTGGCTGTGGCGGCCCTGATGGTGTTTGCGAGTTGTGCACACGAAAACGGCGAATCCGCGCCGCATGGCACAATTGCCTATGGTTTTTTGGAATACATAGAGGCAAATTTCCCAAACAGAATTGCTTACACGCAAAGAGAGCGCGATGTGGCGGATTGGATTGTAAGGGAACTTATAGCCATGGGGCATAGCTCCGATAATATCATAATTCAAGAATTTGGCTTTACCGACGCGGCGGCAAGTCTTAGGTATCTGACGCTGAATTTCAGCGAAGGCGATTTGGATATGTGGGAAAATGTTTGGAATATTTCGTCTGTGGACGCATTTGACGGCATTGAACTCCTTGAAACCAGCCAAAACGTGATTTTGACCGTGCCGGGGCAAAGCGAGCGTAAAATCATCATAGGCGCGCATTATGACAGCGTGTTTACCACGGGAATAAGCGACAATGGTTCGGGAATAGTCATGCTTTTAGAGTCTGCAAGCCGCATTTTGGACTTGGATAATTATTACACAATTGTCTATGTATTTTTCGGCTCAGAAGAAGTTGACATTATAGGCTCACAATATTTTGTGGACAGCCTTACGCCCGTCCAGCGTGAAAATGTCGTTTTGGCTGTGAATATCGACATTATTTTTAATGGGCATGACATAACATTTGGCGCGGGTTTCCGCGATGAAAACGGCGAGGAGGCGCAAAGCGAAATAACGCTTTTATTGGATTCCATTGCCGAAAGAATTAATGCCGAACATGGACTGGAGCTTGTGCGCCAGCCCGGCGGAAGCACCCTCGGTTCTGACAATCTTTCGTTTTTAGGCGCAGGATTTGATACTTTGGTGCTATATTCGTTGGAAGGCTGGGACCCCTTTGAGGAAATGTTTGGCCCAATTTTCTGGACGCAGGAATTGCTGGATTTGGTCGAGGCTCTGCTTAATGGCGAGAATGTAGAGCTTGATGAGGACATTAATGATGCCCTGCTGCAATTGGCCACAACGGAACACGAGGAATGGGGCTTTATGATTGAAGACCATCAATTGGGTCTGGGAATGGAGGAAAACCGCGAAATTCCCGGCTTTGTTGAGAAGCATGAGGCGGAAATTGTGGCCTTTGAAAGAATTTTGACGCTGATTGAGCATCCAAATTTCCAAGGCCTTATGGCCACGGTTGAAATTCCCGAATTCGTGGATGAAGAACCCCAAGACGAGCAGGCGCACGACGGCCCGCCAAGCATAGGCGCATATTTGCATACAAACAGCGATAATATGGCCTTTATCAACGAAACCTGGCCCGGTCTTATAGAGCGCGCCTTAAGAAATTATTCGATTTTCTTGGAAGAAATTAAATTGATTGGAAGGTAGCGATGAGAAGATTATTTTTAGTATTTTTGGTGTTTGCGGCCATGTTGACCATGGCCGCCTGTAGGCGCGAGGTCGCCGAAATTCCCGATGAAACGCCGCCGCCGCGCATAAGCGACCACGGTGCGCAGGCCGTTGAATGGATTAATCATATCAACGACAATTTTTATTCGCGGCTGGGATTTACATATCGCGAGCTTGAAACGGCGAAATGGCTTGTTGATGAGCTTTTGGCCATGGGATACAATCCCGACGACATTGTGATTCAAGAATTTGAGCATTTTCACAATCCGTTTTGGCCGCTGGATTTTGAACATATGGTCGATTTGCCCATGTTTTACGGCACAAATGTCCGCGACAGCCGCCTTAGCCAAAATGTTATTTTAACGATTCCCGGGCAAAGCGACAGCGTGATAATTGTCGGGGCGCATTATGATTCCGTGGGCTATCCGGGCGCGTCGGACAATGCGTCGGGCATGGCATTGCTGCTGGAGAGCGCGTATCGTATGCGCGAGCTGGACAATTATCACACTCTGGTATATATTTTCTTCGGCGCAGAGGAAGTCGGGCTGATTGGCGCGTTTTATTACATAGATTCCCTGACTTCTTACGAATTGGATAATATTGTATTTATGCTTAATGCGGATGTGCTTTTTGAAGGGACATATTTTATTTATGCGGCAGGACAAGTCGGCGCGGGCGCGATTTTAAGCAATGAGCTTACGCAAAAATGGGATTATATGGCATATGGACTGCGAAATGAGCATGACCTGCTCCTAATTCCATATTACAATGGCCTAAATTTTGGAAGCGACCATATCCCCTTTATGCAAGAGGGAATTACGGTAATTTTCCTAATGGGGCTTGAGGCGGCGGGAAATACCTTTAGACCCGCCATTTTGCATAGCTATAGGGATGATGTGCATTGGATAAACGAAAACCGCCCGGGAAAAATCAAGGACGCAATGTGGACATTCTCAATATTCTTAGAGGAAATTCTTCTTGCTCGATATAACTAAAATTTTTTCGTGCCTTTCGTGCCTTTCGTGGTTAAAAGATTAAACCACGAAAGGCACGAAAGGCACGAAATTTTTAGTTTATAATCGCCTCAGGGGCTGTGGCTTCTCCTGTTTCCAAACCGAAAAATTCCGTTAGGATGTCGCGCATGGCGTGGCCTGCGGATGCCCGCAGATAGCGCACGTCGCCATGAGGAATGACCACATAGGCGGCGATTTGCGGATTGTCAAAGGGCGCGAAGCCGCCATAGGACGAATGGCTGTTGCGATTGCCCGCCACTTCCGCCGTGCCGGACTTTATGCCGACTTGCATGGGAAAATTCCTGAAAATTCCGGCACCCGTGCCGCCGGGGGCGGTAACTTCAAGCATTCCCCTGTGGACGGCCTCAAGATGCACGGGGTCAATATCCAGCTGATATTCCACAACGGGCACAAATGGCGTAATTGTGCCGTCGGCGGCTTCCATACGGTTCAATAGATGCATTTGCATACGTGTTCCGCCCGTGGCCAGCGTCGCCATAACCTTAGCCATGGAAAGCACCGTATAATCGTTATAACCCTGCCCAATCGAAACATGGCTTGTATTACCGTCTGTCCACGCGCCGCCGCCCTCATGCGTCCTAAGTTCGGGCGAGGCCAAGGTTTGGCGCGCTTCATAGACTTCAACGCCCGTTGGACTTCCAAGCCCAAGAGCCCTCATATAATAATTCAAAACGGCAATGCCCTCTTGGGTGCGCCCATTGTGGCGATTGCCTAAATTGAAAGCAACGCGATTAAAGAAATAATTGCAGCTGACGGCGATGGCCTGCACGACATTTATGCTTCCGTGGCGGCTGTGGCATTGAACATAGGGCCGCCCCGCATCGCGAAAAACGCCGCCGTCAAAAATTCTTGTAGAGGGCGTGATAACCCCTTGACTTAAGCCCGCAAGTGCCGTAATCATCTTAAAAGTCGAGCCGGGGGCATTCGTTTCCATAAAAACGCGCGAAAATTGCGGGGCCGTGGGGTCTATATTAAGAGCGTGAATATACGCGCCGTCGCGTCTATGCGGCAGGAAATTGTTGGCATCAAATGTGGGATAATTTACGGCGGCAATAATTGCGCCCGTGTGAACACAGATGATTACGGCTGAGGCCGTGGCGGGGTCTATATTCATCATTTGCGGCGTAAGCTTGCGACTTTCGATTAGGCCTTGCAAAAAGGCGGCGGGGGCTATTTGCCCGGCGCGCAGACGCGCCAATTCATAGGGCGCGAATTCAAACAAGCCCTGCTCCGCCATAATTTCAAAAATCAAAACCACATTAATCCGCCCATTTAGGATATTGTCGCCAATAAATTCATTGACATTTCGGCGAAAGGCGGTCAAGTCATTCGCATCTTCGGGCGTAAGGCCGCTATGCTGCCAAACGAAGCTTTGCAACGCATAAGAAGCGGGAAATTCCTCGCCATCGGCATCCATAATCAGCAGCGAGCTGATATTATTCGCCCGAATGGTCGAACTTAGGATTTCGCGCGTATAAATTGTCGGGTGATTGCGCAGATGGTTAAGATGCACGGTTGCCAGAGTGTCTTCCAGAATATAGTAAATATTTCGCTGTAATACCGAATCGATTGTCAAGAAAATATCTTGCCCCGGCACGGGCGCAATAATTTCAACCACGCCAACCCGTCGGAAATTATTGTCAACCTCGATAATTTCCTGCCCGCGCGTGCCCCTAAGTTCATGCTCAAAGGCGCGCTCAACGCCGCTTGAACCGAAAAAGTCTGCGCCCGTATAGCCCAAATGCATATTCGCGGCCAAATCGCGCTCATTGATTCGATTTATAAAGCCCACAATATTCGTAAGATAACGCCCTTCGGGATAATAGCGCAAATAGTCGAATGCCACGCGAATTCCCGGCAGGGCATGGCTAAATTCCTCCAAGGCGGCGACTGTGTTGCGCTCAAGCCCCACGCCCAAGGACACCTGCGCCGAATTAAAACGCTGTAAATACAGGGCCGTGCGCAATTGCAGAAGTGTGTGGCGCGCGTCGCGGCTTAGATGCGTCGGTATGTCGAAATTTGCGAGCAATTCGTCATAGGCGCGGGCGGCTGTTAAATCTTCGTCAATATTCAAATCCCGAAGCCAGCGGCGGCGCGTTGCTTCCGAGGCGAAAAAACCCCTCGGAATCGTGTCCGAAATAAAGAATTCGCTTTCAATGCTTAGTGTTTCGTTGTTTCTCTCCATAATTTCCATGAAGAGCAAAAAGGCCTCGTTTAGGTCAAAATTTCCGTCGGCGGCGACATCGAAGATGGTGGAGGGGTCCATTACCACGGCGAAAACGGGTATGCTGACGGCCAAAGGACGGCCGTTTACATCGAAGACATTGCCGCGGGGGGCATTTATGGGGATGGCGCGTTCGTGGGTGTTTAGCACGGGAATTCGATATGTTCCGTGCACAATTTGGCGTTCGAATAGTTCCGCCACCAAAACGCCGAAGCCGACAAGCAAAACCAAGGCCAAAATGAATAGCCTATTTGTCAAGAATTTTAGGATTTCGAGGATTTTTTCACGGTAAATTTTCATGCAACCTCCTTGGCAAGCGGGGTGATGCCGACTGAAGCCGGCATCCCATGTTGTTAGGGATTATTTTTCGTTAGGGCGTGTGGACAAACTGCCGGCAGATACATATCCTCCTTTCCGGCCGGACGAACAAGTGATTTAGCACAATAATAATGCCTTTGAATACATTATACCACGCCGCAACCCCATTGTCAGCCCCTAATTTTTCCTGAACTTAGTTGCTTGCTGTTGACACATGGGTCTGAATGTGTTAATATTTTATTGTGAAGCAAATCTTGAGGGGGTGTACTTTTATGAAAAGGGTTTTGCTTGCCTTGATGATGGTTTCTTTGGCCGTCGTCTTGGTTGCTTGCGGGGGGCGCAATGGGGATGAAAATGGCGAAGATTTTAATTATGAAGAACTAACCGACGGAATAACCATCATGATTCCCTTTTATTTGGCGCGGGATGTTGGTACATATGTGCGGCTTTTTAACGAAATACATCCCGATGTGCAGGTAAATATTGAAACTTATACGGGATTTTTCGACATTTCTCAGCGCATGGCTCTCACCACGCGCTTGCTGTCGAATCCTCCCGATATTCTCCTGTTTAACGGCGAACAATTGGTCTTTGAAAAAATGGTTTTGGAAACGGTGTTTCTTGATTTAAACAACTTTTTGGACGGCCCGCGGGGCATTGACCGAAACAACTATTTCGACAATATTTTGCGCGCCGCAGAAACGCAGGGCGGGCTTTTTCATCTTCCGCATTATATCAATATCGGGTTTGGCTTCTTAAATCAACGCCTGCTTGACATTATAGGCTTGGACGGCTCGCAAATTACAACTCTAACAATTGATGAAGAAATTGACCTGTTTTTGCGCATTTCGCAGACCCTGCCCGAAGGCGAAACAATTTTCCACAGCACACTTTTTTCCGTGCAAGATGCGTTTTTGCGTGGGCGGCTCTATGATATTGACGCAAGAACGGTTTTCGTGAATACGCCCGAAATGCAACAAAGAATCGAAAGGGCTATGCAAATTCCGCTGCACTCCAATATGACCCTTACCCCGGATGGCTTGAATTATTTTTATTCCCTCAGCACTTCGGATGTTGCCCGCTATATTCACCCTTCGCAAGACCTTTTGCTAACAACCCTAAACGGCCCAATTCTCGATATAACGACATTTTTTCTGGAGTATCACCCCAATTTCCAATTCACCCATCCCGTTCGTCTGCTATATGGCGAAGATGGGGTCGGCTTTATGAGCAGAATGGCTTATGCCCTGCCCCGGAACGCGTCAAACCATGACTTGGCTTGGGAATTTCTGCGATTTGTCATAGAATTCGAGGAGCAGCTGTACAGGCTGGACACCGGCTTTTTAAACCCGCATTATGACACAAGTTTTCGCTTTTTGCCGATAAATCGAAATAGATTCAATAATCAAGTGGGATTTGTTTTGGAGGATATTTACAATGCCGCAAACCGCTATGCGGGCTTGGAACAACATTTACCAATACCCCAAGAACAGCACAGAGCCGCCACCATTGCCGAAACCATGGGCTTTTTATATGGCACAATGGAACAGGCAAATTTCGAGATTCGGCAAGACAGGGCTGTCCTTAACTCCCTAATCTACCCCGACATTTGGTTGCTATATTCGGGGCAACAAAATGTCGCCCAAGCCTTGGCAAATATCCATAGCAGGTTGGAACTCTATGTCCATGAATAGGGGGAGGTAAAGCATGGCGGAAGTGATTTTTGACGGGATTTATAAGCGTTATCCCAATGGCGTAGAGGCCGTGCGGGACTTTGATTTGGAGATTGCCGACGGCGAATTTTTGGTTATCGTCGGGCCTTCGGGTTGCGGCAAATCTACGGCCCTGCGCATGGTTGCGGGGCTTGAGGAAATTAGCGGCGGGCGGCTTTTTATCGGCGGGCAATTGGTAAATGATGTATTGCCGCGCGACAGGGATGTGGCCATGGTTTTCCAAAATTATGCATTATACCCACATATGACGGTCTATAATAATATGGCCTTTGGCCTAAAAATGCGTAAAGTTCACAAAAAAGAGATTGACAGGCGGGTTAAAGAGGCGGCGGAAATGCTGGATATTTCGGAATTGCTGGACAGAAAGCCCAAAACCCTGTCCGGCGGGCAACGGCAGCGTGTGGCAATGGGGCGCGCCTTGGTTCGTGAGCCCAAGGTATTTTTGATGGACGAGCCGCTGTCGAATTTGGACACAAAATTGCGCGCGCAAATGCGGGCGGAGATTGCGAAGTTGCACCAAAGGCTAAGCACGACTTTTATTTATGTTACGCATGACCAGGTGGAGGCGATGACGCTGGGCAGTCGCATTGTCGTCATGCAAGACGGCATAATTCAGCAAATCGACAGCCCCATCAATCTCTATAACAAGCCCGCCAATATTTTTGTGGCGGGTTTCATAGGTTCGCCGCCCATGAATTTTTTGGAATCCTGCGCCCTGCCTTGGCTTGACCTCCCCGAACACGTAATTTTGGGCATAAGACCCGAAAATATCGCCTTAAATCCGCCGAATTCGGCGAATTCCGTCAATGCGCAAATAGAGCATGTAGAATTGCTTGGCGCAGAAACTTTTCTGCATTTGAATTTGGCCGGGAATGTGATTATAGCCCGCGCCGAGGCGGGAATTGGGCATAAAATGGGCGATGAGCTAACAATCGGAATTGACCCGCAGAAAATTATACAATTCGACAAAAGCAGCGGCAAAGCCCTTGAAATTGAGGGGGTGCGGCCTTGAAAATCCTTAGAAACGGCAAAATTTGGGCATTTGTTCTGCCAAGTCTAATTGGGGTTACGCTATTTTTCTTCATCCCTGCGGCGGCATCGCTTTTTTACGCCTTTACGGACGCCGGCGGCCGCTTCATTTGGTTCGCAAATTTTGCGGATATTATTACAAACCCCGTTTTTCAGCTGGCAACGCGCAATTCCCTGTGGTTTATCGCCATTAGCGTGCCCTTAAACATGATAATTTCGTTCCTGCTCGCAATGCTGCTGCAAAACTTAAAACACAGGAAAATTTTTGCAGTAATTTTCATGTTGCCGCTTGTAATCCCGTCCGGCTCTATAGTTTTCTTTTGGAATACACTTTTTGCCGACAATGGCGCAATTAACGGCCTGTTGCTACGAATGGGCGCAGAAACCGTGCCGTGGTTTACAACAAATTGGTCCTTTGCGATTATCATCATGGTCTTTTTGTTTAAAAATATCGGCTTTAATATGGTGCTGTTTATGGCGGGTTTGTCGCTGATTCCCAAGGACTATTACGAGGCCGCAAAAATCGAAGGGGCGAAAAGTTTCGCGACTTTCCGTCATATAACCTTTATTTATATAATGCCCACAAGTTTTTTAGTCCTCATGATGTCAATAATCAATTCCTTTAGGATTTTTCGGGAAATTTACCTGCTTTATGGCCCATATCCGCATCAATCCGTCTATATGTTGCAGCATTTTATGAATAATCAATTTCTTTTTGCCAATATGCAACGCCTGTCGGTAACCGCCATTTTGCTGTCTGCGGCGACGATTGTGCTGGTGATTGCGGTCTTTAGGGGCCAGCGAAAAATTTCGGACACTTTTAGTTAGGGGGTGGCGATTATTAAACGAAAGTTGTCTTATAATTTGAGATTGGCAATTGTTGTTGCCGTTGCTGTTTTAAGCCTTATTCCCGTCGCCTTCATTATCTCCAACTCTTTTATGAGCGACGGCGAGGCGGCCGCGCGCTATACCTCCAAAATTACGCCCGAAAGCTCTTTTGGGTTTATTTACAATAATATCCATTATATGGACATGGGCTTTGTGCCGGATGTAATTTCCCTGTCCGCATGGCGGCTTATTTTGGCGCAAGACCCCACCCATCTAAGATTCCTATGGAATTCCCTAATTTTGGCCATTCCCATTGTTTTGGGGCAGCTGATAATTGCGCCCCTTGCCGCCTATGGGCTGGAGCGCGCAAAATCCAAACATAAAGAAAAATTCTTTTTTGCATATATAATAATAATGCTGTTGCCCATGCAGGCTCTGCTTGTGCCGCATTTCATTATGGCCGAATTTTTGGGAATAAGCGGCAATTATGCCGCCATAATCTTCCCCGCCATTTTCGCTACCTTCGGCGTTTTTCTGATTCGGCAACAAATGAAGGGCTTTAGAAAGGAAATAATCGAGGCCGCCGCCATTGACGGGGCAAAAGAGTTGCAAATTTTTCTTAGGATAGTTCTGCCGAATATAAAGCCAACCCTTGTCGCCCTTGCCGTGCTGACTTTTGCCGAAGCGTGGAATATAGTTGACCAGGCCGTGGTTTTTATTCGCGACCCCTATCAAATGCCGCTGTCCGTGCATTTGTCCACGGGTTTGGCGGGCAATATGGGCATAGTTTTCGCCTTGTCCACGCTGTTAATGCTGCCTGCGTTGATAATTTTTATCTATGGGCAGGACGATTTAAGTGAAGGAGTGATAAAATGAAAATAAATTCCAAGCGCATCGGCATAATCTTAGCGGTAATATTCCTAGCCGGAATTAGCGGCGCGACCATATATTCAAGGGGTTTTGCAGAACGCAGAAAGCCCTTGGTGCGTATTGAATTCGTACAATCCGGAACATTTGTTTGGGAATTTGAAACACAAAGCAGTATTCAACCCGCCGCCGATGAATTCGCCCAAATGGGCTATGAATGGACTATAGAGGTGTTTATGCCGCGTTCGGCCTTTGAGGAATATATGGACGAAGTGCCTAATATCACAACCTATGTAATTTCCGAAAATGAGGGCCATCCCGAACGCGTGGAGATTTTGCGCCGCCATGTCTTGGAAAATGGCGACAAAAGGGTTATTTTCAGCTATACTGCGCCGCTAAGGCGTATGCGTGGCGGCGTTGCCGAGGTTTTTCCCGGCGAAAATGTAAGCGTGCATATTCGCCCAACCCTGCTTTTGTCGTCGGACAATCTTATACCCCAGACGGCCCTGCATCAAGACCTCTCAACAGGCCAATATTTCGTCTACACGCTAAGCCGCCGCAATGGCGCGTGGGGGCGGGAATATGTGGTAAATCGGCATAATGTGGCCCTAAGCCGCCCAAATAGAATGGGCGATATGGCAAATCTGTCATTCATCCCCACGGACGAACCCATAATCGTGCAGGCCGAAGGAAGAATCTACCCCGGGGCGCTTGTGCGGATTTTTGATTAGCGCAAAGGTCAGAGGTCAGAGGTCAGAGGTCAGAAGTCAGAAGTCAGAAAAAATCTGACATCTGCTCTTTTCTGACTTCTGACTTCCGGTATGGGATTCCCGCTTTTCGTGTTTTTCGTGCCTTTCGTGGTTTAAAAAATTGAACCACGAAAGGCACGAAAGCACACGAAAATGCCCCCAATTCATCATTCCGTCAAGCTTGGCATGACGGTGGCAATTTTGGGGGATTCCCGCTTTCGCGGGAATGACGAGCCTAGTTGCCCCCAATTCGTAATTCGTAATTCATAATTCATAATTCCGACCCGCAGGGTCGGACAATGAGGGGGGATTCCCGCTTTTGCGGGAATGACGTTTTTACGCTTTTCGTGTTTTTCGTGCCTTTCGTGGTTTAAAAAATTGAACCACGAAAGACACGAAAGTACACGAAAATGCCCCCAATTCAGCATTCCGTCAAGCGTGCATGACGGTGCCAATTTCGGGGGATTCCCGCTTTCGCGGGAATGACGGGCATTATTCGCCCACGGCTTTTTGCCCTTAATTCATCATTCATAATTCATAATTCCGACCCGCAGGGTCGGTTACATATCATCCTGCCCAACTACGGTATTCCGCCCGACGATTTTTGCTTGATACATGGCTCTATCCACGAGATTATTGGACTTTTTGTAAGTTTGGTTGGTATAGTTTGTATATATGGACTAAACGCCCACAAGGTTTTGACTTGTAGGATAGTGTTTGTGTAGAAACGTGTCGCACCATAGTGGATAAGGCATATTCAACGCCAGCGACCGGCCTGTTGAGATTGACTATGAATTGCTAATGCAGGTATAGCGAGCGCACTTGAAAACCGTGAAGCCAGCCACAAAGTCCACGCGGTTCACGTGGCTTTGTGGCGAAGCTGAACGGGCTTTTCAATGACATTCGCTATAGGGCTATTCTCAATTTATTGAGAATTCGACATTCAACATTCCGCCCCTTCAGGGTCGGGCAGATGTATTAGCGCAAATTCACACATTTGCACCACCAGCGCGTTAAAACTAACCTCATTTTCCCGCGCAACTTCATTAATTCGGTCTATTAAAGAAATTTTCATACGAATCGTTCGATTAACCGACTCATCCTTACGAACCCTAAATTCAGCCACAGCAATCACCTCCATTTAATAGACGTGTCTGCCAACCCCATTCTGCCGCCTTTTCGGCGTATTTTTTCGTCATATACCGTTTTGAAAACCCGACAAAAGCAAGAGCTGACAACTTTAATGTTAAGGCATGTTGGAGTGCAAAACTACATTCACAAATGTAATTAAATTTTGCTTGCAATTCTTTTTGTGCTGTGTTATACTTTAAAGAAAACAAATTTCGGGGGATATATATGGGCATAACAAAGGCTGAACGCGGGCAATGGGTGCGGGACAGGACGAAGCAAGTTAGAGAACGGATTTTAAAAGAGCCGTGGCCCGGCGATGTTTACTTCCAACAAATGGAAAATTTAGTGGATTGCGCCATTAAAAAAATGGCCTATTATGAATTCTTTTTGTTTAAAGAAATACCCCTGCCTTTTGCCCACAAAAAGGTAGATTTATGGACGGATAGTTTAAACAATCTTTTGAGAATAGTCGAGGAGGCACAAAAAAACCCCGACAAAGCGGAGTTCTATGCCGAGGAAGCCTGCTTCCTCTACGATGTCTGCCGTCAAGAAGCCGACCATCGCTTCACCTTATAAGCCTATGATTCAGCAGATGCTTATCGCCTTTCAAAATGGTGAAAATCTTGCGGAACACTCCAATGCCCGCCCCATGTCCAGCCGCGCTCGGTAAACGCGTTATATACCGCATCTCCGGGAACTATCATGCCCGGGCGTATGTCCTCGCGGTTTATATAGGCGCGCCCCGCCTCGGGCAAAATCGTGTCGCCGCGGATAAAGGGGTTTTGTATGGGATTTATGTCTATGGCCATGCCAAAGGCGTGGCGCGAAAGGGTTGTTGTTCCGGCGATATAGCGAAAATTGAAGGCGACGCTATTATTGGCGGCCATGGACAAATAGTCGCTTGCGTCATAATAGTCAATCAGCCGCATACCCGCAATGGGAAAGCCACTTTCATAAATCTCGCGAAAAATCTCCAGCACCTCTTCCCCGATTTCTGCCGCCACAATCATATTCCCAAGACGAGATTCGCCGTAAAAATCCATATATGTGATGGTTAGATATGTAAGATGCGCATGGGGAAATGGCGTGCTGTCGTGAAAAGAGCTGCCGGTTATTTTTTCAATGATATGCTCCGGCAGGGCTTCCATGGTGAATATGGGTTCGGGATCTGGTTCCGGCGTTTGTGGCGGCGCGGGCGGCGTTGTTGGCGGCGCAACAAGTGGCGTGGTTGTGGGAATTTGTGGCGGCGGCGCAATTGGCGCATCAATATTGATTGGCGGCTCGGCAACGGCACAACCCGCCAACGTCAACGCAAATGCAATTACAAAGCCAATGACAAATTTTCTCATATAATCACCTCGGCAGCCGACTATATATCGTTGATGTGTAAAATTCTCCCACCATTGCGAGGCGGGTGGATATTGCAACTCCTTCAAGGTCATTAAAATGCCACCATTCCGAGGCCATTGGCGTTCCACCCGCCTCTGTTGCATATCCCAGCAGCAGCTGTGCGCCCCAGGTGATATTTGGAGATAAAGTAGCTCCTCTCCATGCCGTGTCAGAATTAACATCTACAGGATATGCAAAAATTGCGGCTTGAGGGCTTAACTCGTGC
>JAITMQ010000085.1 GCA_031277225.1 Clostridiales bacterium
GATTGCCGTGGCCACGGCGCGGTCGGAATCTTCGGCAGAGCGCATAATTCGCGCGGTTCGGCCCGATGTGGCGATTACCAGCGGGGGTGCTATGGTTCGTTGTGGTGATGAAATTGTTGCCGAAAATTTGCTTGGCGCAGAGGCGGCAAATGCTATGGTTGCGCGGTTTTTAGCGACTGAGGGGATTGGGTATATCACATATCGCACATATTTGGGATATTTTGTAAATCGTGAATTTGACAGAACTGATGTGAGTTGGCAGGACTACGAAAATGCGCAATTGGTGGATTTGAACCAAAAAATTGAGCATGGGCTACAGAAATTTGTTTTGGAGATTCCTTTGAACGAGGCCCGGGCAATTGCCGCCGATTTTCCCGACGCCGCCTTGATTCAATATTCCGGCGGCGATTGGGTGCAATTTGCCTGTAAAACCGCCACGAAATGGAATGGCGTACTTGCCGCCGCGAAACATTTCGGCATTGAAACCGGCAATATTGCCGCCTTTGGCGATGATTTTAATGACGTGGAAATGCTTGAAAAATGCGGAATTGGCGTGGCTATGGCCAACGCCATCCCGGAAGCAAAAGCGGTGGCGAATTTTGTCGCCGCAAGCAATGACGAGGACGGGGTTGCCCGCTGGTTGGAGGAGAATATTTTATGACGAAGATTAAAATGATTGTTTGCGATTTGGACCAAACCTTGTTGCGTAGCGACAAAAGCGTGTCGGATTTTACTTTGGATATTCTTAATAAATGCCGCGCGGCGGGCATAAAATTTGCCGTGGCGACGGCTCGTTCGCATTTTGGGGCGAAGGTTCTTACGAATTTTATTGCGCCGGACGCGCTGATTTACAACGGCGGCGCGGGCGTTTTGATTGGTGAGGAAATGATTTACAATCATGAAATGGATTTGGAGCTGACGCGGCATTTGACAAAAAGTATATTGGAAAATGGATATAGTTTTTCCGCAGAAGGCGATTCGGGCTATTATTACAATTATGATTTGACGCGAATCAACAATCCATACCCGCAAAGCCTGATTGAGGGCGGCCAAAGGGTTGTTTTTGTTGAAGATGAAAACGGAATTGATGCCGCTGTTCAAAAAATTACGGCAGCTTTGGATTTGGACTTTGTGCGCGGGCTTATTGCGGACTTTGGGCAGCTGGATATTATTACATTTGCGGGCGAACCTTGGGTAAGAATCGCCATAAAGGAAGCCACGAAATGGAATGGCGTACTTGCCGCCGCGAAACATTTCGGCATTGAAACCGGTAATATTGCCGCCTTTGGCGACGATTTTAATGATGTGGAAATGCTCGAAAAATGCGGCGTGGGCGTGGCTATGAGTAATGCCATCCCGGAAGCCAAGGCCGTGGCGAATTTTGTCGCCGCAAGCAATGACGAGGACGGGGTCGCCCGCTGGTTGGAGGAGAATATTTTATGACACTTCTAGAAGCAATTATATTGGGGATTATTCAGGGATTGTCGGAGTTTTTACCAATTTCTTCCAGCGGGCATTTGGCCTTGGGGCATTTATTGTTCGGGCTGGAGGAAGAGGGGCTGTTTTTCACCGTGGTCATTCACATAGGCACGTTAATTCCCGTGGTTGCGGTGTTTTGGCAGGATGTTTGGGTGCTTATCAAGCGGCCATTCCAAAAAATGACATATCTGCTAGGGGTTGCCAGCCTGCCAATCGCCGTGGTTGGGCTGTTCTTGCGGGATGTCGTGGGCGCGGCCTTCGTAAGCCTTTGGGCATTGGCCGCAGGATTCGTCGTTACGGGCGTGGTTTTGCTAATTTCCGACAAATTGCGCAAGACGACGAAAACTTCCGAAGAAATCACATATTTCGACGCGCTTTTCATAGGAGCGGCGCAGGCCGTGGCGATTTTCCCCGGAATTTCGCGCTCCGGCTCCACAATTGCGGCAGCACTTGCGCGCGGCATAAGCCGCGAGGCCGCCGTAAAATTCGCATTCTTAATGTCAATTCCTGCCATTTTGGGCGCGTTGCTGATACAAATTATTGACCTTGTGCGCGATTATTCCGTGGCCATGCAGGACATAAATTTCCTAAATTTGGGCGCGGGCATGGTTGCCGCCATGGTTTCGGGCTATTTTGCCATAAAATTCATGCTGGCGGCGGTAAAAAAGGCGAAATTGCGCTATTTCGCCTATTATGTACTCCTTCTGGCGGCGGCTATTGCTGTTGGGATGGTAATTTTTAACTAGAGGTGAACTATGATACCTATTGTACAAGTTTGGATTTTGACCGGCGCGGGCGAATTTTTGGTATCACGCCGCGCGGCGGGCAAGGATTGGCCGCTTATGTGGGAAACCACGGGCGGCCGCGCGCTTGATGGCGAGGACAGCCTAACCGCCGCGCTGCGCGAGGCTTGGGAGGAGCTGGGCATAAGCCTTGACCCTGCCAAAGGCGAAATTTTCAGCAGTTTTATCCTGCACCGCCCCTTCGGAATTTTTGCCGTGGATGCCTGGCTGTTTCGACAGGATTTTAGTATTTCCGACATCAGACTTTGTCCTGACGAAACTTGTGATGTAATGCTGGCAACGCCCGAAAAAATCAGGGAAATTATGGCGGCGGGGCAGTTTGTTGATGTTAAGGAGTATCCTTATTTGGACGATTTGTTTGAATTAGCAGGGGATTCCCGCTTTCGCGGGAATGACGGCGGCGAGAAGGCGATTCCTGTGGTGCAGGTGTGGATTTTAAACCCTGCGGGCGAATTTTTGGTGTCAAAACGCGCGGCGGCCAAAACTTGGCCGCTGATGTGGGAGTGCACGGGCGGCTCGGCAACCGTTGGTGAGGACAGCATAACCGCCGCTCTAAAAGAGGCGCGCGAGGAGCTCGGCGTGATTCTTGACCCCGCGAATGGGCTTTTATTTCGGCGTTTTGTGAAATTGTGCTCAAAGGCAAAAAATGGCAGCGGCTCAATTATAGATGCCTGGCTATTTCGACAGGATTTTAGTCTTTCCGACATCACGCTTTGC
>JAITMQ010000137.1 GCA_031277225.1 Clostridiales bacterium
CGCTGCGTCGTCATTATATTTGTCATTGTGTATAGATGCCGCTCGGACACTTCCATCCACGAGGTGGCCTGTCCTGCGTTGCGCTGGAATTGGTGAATTTCCGTTACATTTGTGCGAAAGCGCAGCGCGCGGCTGGCCACAATGGGGTCATCCGACGGGTTTTGGATAACCTTGCCGCTGGAGAGCTGCATTAAAAGCCGCTCTACGGATGTTGCGTTGCGGTTAATATTCAAAAGCAGCCTGTTTGTTGTCATTGAGTTGGTTATACGCATAATATCATCCCCCTAGTTATTTTTTACCAATTGCCCATACGGTTTATCATGGTGTCATAAATGCCATCAATCACGCTAAACAGCCGCGCCGCCGCCTGGAAGACCATTTGATGCTGAATCATTTGCGCAACTTCTTCATCGAGATTTACGCCCCGAACGGCCTCGCGCTGATTTTCAATCGTAACCATAAGCTCGCCATACGAGCGGGCGAAATTTACGGCTTGACGGCCAACAACGCCCAAATCGCCCGTAATTGCGGCCACAAAGTCGCCCAGTCGCCCTTCCCTAAACAGGCCGCGGTCGGTTTTAATATTCGCCCAAGACTGCACAACCACGGGCTGAGAAGGAAGCGAGCCGGGGTCTGTCGTAAGCCGCATGAGGCTGGGATTTCTCATTAGGGTGGGGTTTACGTGGAAATTGTCGGCGGTTATATTAAAATAATGGAAATTCGGGTCGCCCCAATTCACAAAGTTATTGCCATCCATAAAAGACAGCAGAAATGCGCCCGGGCCTATGCCCCGATTTCCTTCCAAATCATAGCCTTCAATATGTCCCATAACCCCGGGAATATCCGAGCCGTCAAGGCGGCGGCCTTCGTTAAAGGCGGCGGCCACCGTGCGCGCCATTTCGTTAAGACGCGCCATAAAATACGGAATCCCCAAATAGCTGGTTGTGCGGCCAATCGTAATACCATCGGCCGAGGCAAAATGCCCCGCCGTTGGGTTGTCTGCGGGAAGAAGCTCAAAAATGCCTGTTGGCGGCCATACCGACAAATCTAATTCAAAATTGGTATAGCGGAATTCAACGCCATTTATGTTAATAATACCCGTCGTCCCCATATCCACACGGGAATTTTCGGCGAATTGCATTCTAACCGTGGGTGGCGTGGGAGGATTGTCCGGGTCGCCGGGAATACCGGGATCGGCGGGAGTAAATGTCGGCGTTCCTTGGAAAGTGGCAAATTGCCCGCCATTTCCATCCCGAAGATGGATTAACCCCGCAAGCTCGCCTCTCAGCGTCGGCGAATACATATTAAAACGCCGCCCATTCGACCAAAAAACGTCATATTTCGTGTGAAGCTCCTCCGGATTGCGCCTTATTGCGTCGCCATCGTCCGTTGTGCGCGGGCGAACCTCAATTTGCTGCATGTCTAAATTACTCACAAAAGCCACGCCATCAATTAAAATCGTAAGCTGGCGGCGGGAATCCCTTGGGTCGGTTGTCCGGCCGGCCGCAAAATCGGGATTTGTTTCAACTTCACGCACTTCTATGTTCACAAGCCTCGATAAATTATCAATAAGCAGGGCGCGTTGGTCGCGCAGGTCATTGGCATTGCTTCCATCCAGCTCAAGCACCATAATTTGGCGGTTTATGGCGGTAATTTGCCGCCCCAAAGAGTTGATTGAACCCACGGTAACCGCGATTTCTTGATTAAGGTCAACTTGTTGCTGGCGCAATTGCTGAAATTGCGAATTTAGCGACACGGCCTTGGTTTCCAGCGCAGACAGGAAATTGACGCGATAGGTATGGTCGGCGGCATTGCTTCCAAGCTCACTCATGCGCGAAAAAACATTGTCAATATCGTGATTCATGCCAACGCCGTCCGCCTCGTGCAAAATGCCCTGCACCAAGGTTAAAATATCGAATTTTTTATTAAATTGCCCCAAAACGGAGTTTTGCGACCAAAATTTAGTATCCAAAAATTGATTACGAATTTGGTTTATGGAAATGATTTGGCTGCCCGTGCCGACCATTCCGCGGCCGGGCGCGCCACGAAGGGGGCCGGCGGCCTGCTGCACGGCAACCTGGCGCGAAAAGCCGGGGGTGCGGGCATTGGCTATATTATGTGAAATTGTGTGCAAGCTGGCGCGGGCCGTGTTCATGCCCGATGTTGTTACATGTAATCCGAAAAACGATGAACGCATGGTATCACTCCTTTACATTGCTAATTGCTAATTGCAGAGGATTTATCCTCTGCCTGCTCCTATGCCATTTATTATCCTATCCAACATCGAATCCATGGTATTAATCATTCTTGACGAGGAGTTGTAGGCGTGTTGGAAGCGTATCATATTCGACATTTCCTCTTCCATGGAAACGGCGGAAACGGACATTCGGCGCGAATCTATAAAGTCAATTTCTTCGGCGGTTGCGCGCACGGAGGTGAATGCCTCGTCGCCGCCCGTCGCCATAAGGGTGATAAATTGCCGATAAAATGTGTTTATGCCCATATTGCTCCAATTGCCGAAGCTGATGTCGGGTCTGTTCCACGCAGTCATAAGGTATAGCGTCAGACGATTGTCGCTTTCGCCCTCGAAAGTGAGTGGCAGAAGACTTGGGCCGCCGCCCGCGATAAAATCGGGGTTAACTCGCAAATTCCCTAAAGTATAACCATCATTTGGGCGGATTTGCTGAAATAGCCTTAAATCCGGAACACCGCCGTCGACATGGCTTTGCCCCTGCTGATTTTGCGGCGGGCCTAAAGTCGAGCCCGACATTCCCTCCGTAAGTGCTGTATTAAACATAGTTACAATATGATTTATCAAAGTATCAAACTGCGCCTTAACTTGGGGAATTATCGCCACATTCATGTCAAAAGTTCTCCTGGAAACTAGGTCGAAATCGTGGACGAAAGTACGTAATTCCGCTTCGCTCATTCCTGCAACCGCAGGTATATCCGCTCGAAAGCGCGTGTCGGGATGCTGGTTAAGGAAGTCTATAAAAATGTCCCTTTCAGCTTGAGTAGCCCCCGCCGCCGCCGTATTAAACCTAGCGATAACATCAGCTTGAGTTTCGGGAATCTCAAGAGTTCGATAATTAGCCGGCCCCATTCCGCGACTAGTGATTAGCGATAGGAGATGCCCTCTCTCCGCCCCATTATGCTCGGTGTAGTTATTGCCCAGCCTATGCCAATTAAACAGCGGCCTCGCAGGCTCGCCAAATTCCAGTTGACGCTCCTCTTGACTGAACACAGGCTCTACAAGCGGCGACATGGGCGCGGCCTGCCTAAGCCCAAGACGATTAATCATCCCCGCAGAATTTAGCAGCTCATGCCCGCCTTGAGTAACAAGAATACTAACAGAACCGTTAATTTCCTCATTTATCGTTATATCCAAAAGCGACGACAATTCATCCAAAAGATTATTGCGCCAATCCAAAAAGTCATTCGGGTTAAGGCCCATATTGCGCGCCTCTAAAATGCGGCCATTGAGGTCTGCCACATCTGTCAAAATTTGGTTTATGCGCTGAACGGTGGAAATTACATCATCATTCAGCTGAAGTTGATATTCCTCTAAAGAGCGGGCGGCGGCATTTGCACGGTCTATAAAAGTAACCGCCTGTGAAATAAAATTAGCCCGCGTGTCGCGAGAGGCGGGGTCATTATTCAGCTCGTTAAGCGCGCGATTAAATTGCTCAAGCGCAAGATGCAGACGATAATGCCCTTGAAGCTCGCCAAAAATCGCGTCCAGCTCCATATGCGTGGCCGCGCGGGTTTCCCAATAGCTCATTCGCGGCACGGCCGCCCGAAATTCTACGTCAAACCAATGATTGCGAATTTGGCGAATTCCCGTCATGGTTGTACCCAGGCCAATTTGCAAGGCCCCGCTTGGGCTTTGCCCAATTGTGCGATGCACCGAATGTGCCTGATGCAACATTTGGCGGGTATATCCCCTAACGCTGTGATTTGCCACATTATGACCCGTTACATAAAGATTGGTTTGTGCGGCCTTAAGGCCACTTATGGCAGTGAAGAGACCAGTCATAATTTTACCCCCCATTTTTTTAGTTATCAGTTATCAGTTATCAGTTATCAGTTGGATTTGTCCAGGAAGCTGCCGGGTTCGTGGGCATCTTCCAGTGCGCCATAGCCTACGGGAGCTGCGTCTAGGCTGGAGTGGATTATATTGATATTGAAGTCGATATAGTCCAGCGCGTCTTGGATTAATAGTTTGTTTGCGTCGTTTTGCTCCTTCATTTCGGTTATGGTGATTATAAAATCTTCGGCGGCCTTTAAGAAGGCCGCATGTTCGGGCTGGCCTTCAATAAGTTCTGCAAGCGCGGTAAAAGTAAGCTCTCCCGGAGCTTTGTTTAAAACCGTCGCAATATCCGCCATGATTTTTTCGCGGTTTTTGTCGCCCTTTAAAGCCTTCGGAATAATGTCATTTTCCTGCTTAACAATTTTGCGAAGGCCCTCTATGTCGTTTTTAATGATAAATTCCCTTTTATCGGCGGAAAGGGCAATAACCTTCCTAAAGAGGTCGGTCTGCCCTTCGATTGTTTCTATTAGATTGCTTATTAGACCTGCCATATTTTTCTCCTGAATTTTTCTCCTAATGAAATTTTAAGCGTGCCGGGGCACGGGCGACCGAGGGCGGTCGCCCCTACACCCTGGCGTCCACTAATTTGGCGGCAATGTCCCATGCGCTGACATTATATTCTCCGCCTTGAATTCTCGCCTGCAAAGAAGCGACTTTCCCTTCGCGAATGTCAGGCGCTGCCGATACAGCTTTGCGGGCGACATTAAAGTCTATGGCCGCATTTGAGGGCTGATAAGCGTCCGTGCCGACGCGCGCTTCATGTTGACGAAGTTGCGTACGGGCATCCGTTTTGTGTGCGATGTTTGACAATGTGCTTAATGCATTGATTTTCACAGTCCTCACCTCTCTTTGTTTATTCCCTACAATTTATTATCGGCAGAAAGGACGATTTATATTAGCATAAATTTTCAATTCTTTTCGATTTTGCAAAAATAATTATTTGCGCAACTTCGGCATTGGCTTCGTGCAGGGCGCGAATACATTCGTTGGCGGTTGCGCCCGTGGTGATTATATCGTCGATTAAAACGATTTTGCGGCCTTTTAAATCGGCATCGGCTTTGGCGACTATGGCATTTTTTAGATTTTTTAATCGCTGTTCGGGATTCAGCCCGAATTGCGGCGCGGTGTCGCGAATTCGCGCAAGCGCGCCCACAAGCGGAATTTTCAGCAGTTCTGACAATTCCAGCCCAAGCAAGACGGCCTGATTAAAGCCGCGGCCTTTTTCGCGATTGGGGTGAAGCGGCACGGGTACGAGAAAGTCTGCAGCGGGCTTTGCTTCCAAATTATCGAAAATTGCGCGCGCCATGGGGGCGGCAAGGGTTTTTACGCCGTCATATTTAAGGCGGAAAATCGGGCCTTTGGTGCTGTCGTCGTATGGGAATGGGCTTAAATTTTCTTGGCAGCAATTGTAAGCCAAAACATTTTCAAGAGTTTTTTGGCAAAAAATGCATTTATTCGGAAAGGTCGCCCTAAAAACCATTTGTAAAATTATATCAATCGGGCTCTTTTTCATTAAATATCTCATAAAATTTCACCAACCGATGCTTTAGCGCAGAATGGCGCACATTTTCGCGATTATTGTCCACCATTCGGCGAATTGTCGCCTCAATCCCAACAATTACCACAAGCTTTTTTGCGCGGGTTATAGCGGTGTAAAGCAGGTTTCGGTTAAATAACAGCGGAGTGCCGCTGTGAATGGGAATGATTACGGCATCATATTCCGAACCCTGCGACTTGTGGATTGTGATGGCATAGGCGGGCACAAGTTCGCTTAATTCATTAAAATCATAGACCACAACCTTGTCGTCATAAAAAAGCACGCGAAGCCTGCGGTTTTCGTTGTCAATATGCGTAATTCGCCCCTCGTCGCCGTTGAAAATGCCCATGCCCTCGTCAACTATATGCCCCGCCTCGTCCAAAACCTGCCAATTAAGGGAATAATTGTTTTTGACATGCATAACCTTGTCGCCCTCGCGAAAGCTGTAAAAGCCCATTTGCCGCTCAATTTTGGTGATGCAGGGGGGATTTAGCACATTTTGCAGCACTTTGTTAAGATTTTCAACGCCACAGGCCGTCTTGCGCTGGGGGCATAAAATCTGAATTTCAAGGGGATTTACCCCCAAAAAATTCGGCAGGCGGCGCGCCGCCAAATCCGCAATGGTTTCAACGGCGGAATTTATATTCGCTTCCCTAATAAAGAAAAAATCGCCGGATTTGTCGTTAATAATGGGATAAATGCCTTGATTTATGCGATGCGCATTCATTACGATTGCAGAATCAAGCCCCTGCCGAAAAATTTCGTCAAGATAGACGGATTTTATGCAGCCGGCGGCGATAATATCCTTTAGCACATTGCCCGGCCCAACGGATGGCAGCTGATTTACATCACCTACGAGTATAAGGCGCGTTCCCGCCCGAATATATTTCAGTAGGCGAAATAACAGCATAAGATCGACCATTGAGGCCTCGTCCACGATAATGCAGTCGGCCTCGACGGTCATTTCGCCCATGTCCGCGCTTAAAAATTGCCCCAAAAGGCGGTGAATTGTGGCGGCGGGCTTGCCTGTGGCCTCGCTCATGCGTTTTGCGGCGCGTCCCGTGGGCGCGCATAAAACAATTTCCTGTTCAAGTTTTTCAAGAATTGCGATAATTGTCTTGATTGTGGTGGTTTTGCCCGTGCCGGGGCCGCCCGTGATTACGATAACGCCCTGTTGCAGGGCTTCTTGCACGGCGGTTTTCTGCATTTTGGCAAGCTTGACCTCGCCGCTAGCTTCGATTTGCTCAATTTCGCTTGAAATGTCCAAATTGTCGAAGGTGCGGGTTTGGTTTAGCTCAAGCAATTTGCGCGCGGCGTAGATTTCGGCGTGATAGTGGGCGGCCAAGTAGATTAGCACATCTTCGCCAACCCTATCCTGCTTTAACTCTCCGTCCATCTGCATTTGCAACAAATGGTTGTCAATATCGCCTTTGGCAAGCCCCAAAAGGGCGGCAGAACGGGCAAGCAGAGCCTCTTTCGGCAAATAGACATGCCCCTCGCCGGAGGC
>JAITMQ010000150.1 GCA_031277225.1 Clostridiales bacterium
CAAAATATTAGCGTCAATGTGCGCCAAATAAGCACGCTTGAAATTGGCGATATTTTCATTGCCGATTTTCAGCAGGTTGGCGCGAGTATCTGGCTGAATTTTTCGGTGCACAATACCAGCCGTTCACAAATTTGGAATGCAAGGGTGCGCTTTGAAGGCGATGCCTTTGACACATCCAATGCCGACGAACCCTTCGGCAATATGGGCGCGGGCTTTGCAAGCTTTTTTATGGGCACGGTTACGCCCTTAGAGCCGGGTTTTCACACTCTTTACATGGTCGCCACTTTTGAGGACACAATGGCGGAAGTGCATGAAATTCGGCGCGCCTTTGAGATTAATGTTGGCGGCGGAGGCTTTCCGGGCGAGGGCTTCCCCGGCGAGGGCGGCGACTTTCCCGGAATGCCGGGCAGGCCGGGCGAAGGCATGGAAAATCCCGAATGTCCGGAATGTCATAATTGGTTTACAATTGTTGACGGCGAATGTATGATTTGCGGCTGGACAGAAGGCGGAAGTTTCTTTGCAGACAATCTCTGGATTTTCATTGTCGGCGGAGGAATTTTAATTGTGGCGGGCGGCATAATAACCCCCCTGCTAATCATCCGCGCAAAACGCAAAAAATCGCAATTCGGCGGCGAGCAGTATGATGAGGTGGATGAGGATTTTTAGATTTAGCTAGCAGGAATCACGAAAGGGGGAGAATATGAGAATTACTGATATTATTTCCATGGCATTGCGCAATATGTTTAAGCGCAAGGTTCGCACGCTTTTGACGGTGCTTGCGGTGATAATTGGGGCTACTTCCATTACGGTTATGATTAGCCTCGGCATTGCCGTAAATATGAATCATGACGAGCAAATTGAAGCACTTGGCCCAATGGCCTTGCGCATTAATATCGGACGAAATTGGAATCCCGAACCGGGGGAAATTATGGCACCAACCGACGAGACTGTTGCGCGGATTAATGCCCTGCCAAATGTGCGCATTGCCACACCATTTATAACGGAGTGGAATTTCACCCTTATGTCGGGGCGATATGTTGCGCGCGGCCTTAATATGGTGGGCATGACACCGGAGGCACTTGAACTTCTGGGATATACCACAACCGACGGACGCGGTTTTCACCCGAATTACGATGGATTTCAAGTTATTCTCGGCTCTGAAGTGCCAAATATGTTCCAAGACCCGCGCGGCTCAGGTGGCGGTGGTGGTGGCGGAATGTTTGGCGGAATGGTCGTCATAGGCGGCGGCGGTGCCAGCTTTCGTCCGGGAATGCCCGGCGGCGGTGGCGGCCCTGCCCCATCAATAAATTTGGACTTGTTCGGGCAACCGCTGCGCGGCTCTTATCGAAATGAATTTGGCGAACCCCCGCCACTCGGCGGCGCGCCCCCCGGCCAGCCGGGCCAAAGCGGCGGCGCAATTCGCCCCTATATGATGACTCCCGTGGGCATTTTGGAGCAAGGCGAGGAATGGTATACACGAAGTGCCGTTTTCATGCCATTAGACCAGCTTGAACAAGTTCTTGCCGACCGCGACCGCTGGCACGAGCAGCAGGGCTGGCCCACGCAAGACCGCGGAACATGGGATATGGAAGGCAATTTCCATCCCGGCGGGTATGACCGCGTGATTGTGCTGGTAGACCATCCCTCGAATATTCAGCCGACCGTGCAGGCTCTGCGGGATATGGGCATTGGCGCGAGCGCATTGTGGTATGCCGGCGACTGGATTCATGCGCAATTGGAGTCCACGCAGACCTTGCGGACGCTACTTACAGTCATAGGACTGGTTGTACTCATAGTTGCAGGAATCGGCATTGCCAACACCATGGTCATGTCCATTTACGAGCGCACGCGCGAAATCGGCGTAATGAAGGTTATCGGCGCGTCGATTAAGGACATTCGCCGCCTCTTCCTCTTTGAGGCGGGCTTTATCGGGGCTGTGGGCGGCCTGCTTGGCCTGGGCTTGTCCGCCCTTATGTCATATATATTTAACACAGTCGAAAATTTCGCGATTTTTGGCGACCAAACGCCGGTCTGGATGGAAATTGAGCATAGCGGCCTTGTAAGCTTTATCCCGCCATGGCTATATCTTCTGGCCTTCATTTTCTCGGCGACAATAGGCCTAATTTCGGGCTTTTTCCCGGCAAGGCGAGCGACAAGAATCTCGGCGCTGGCGGCAATCAGAACGGATTAGCGAAATACTTGAAAATAAAATGCAGAATGTCCGGTCAGGCAAGGACATTCTGCATTTTTGGTTTCGCCAAATCTAAATAAGCAAGCTGCAAAAAAATTCAAAAATGGGCAAAAAACATTGCATCAATTAATAGCGCCCAACGCTCAAAATTGCCATTTAATCACAATCTCTTGTTCTTTGGTTTCGATATTCTTCTCGCCTATTTGTATCACTTCTACAAAATCATTGACAAGTTGGTGGGTGAGATTGTTGATATTTTTGTAGTCATGCAATAGTGCCGAAATTTCTTCGAGGGCGTCTCGGCGCAGGCCGGCTTCCGCAAGCTCCCTTTCAAGACGCTCTTTTTTCTGAAGATGCGCCGATTTTTCATCTTCAAAAACCTGCTTAAAGCTCAAAAAATCCTCCTCGGCAATATTTCCATTAAGCTTGTCGGCATAAGCAAGTGCGATATTTTTTTGAATTTGGGCAATCTTCTCATTAAGTGCGACAATCTGCTTTTCCAATTTAGGTCGCAAATCTTTCCCGCTGCCGATTTCGGCCATGACTTGGCTTATAACCGCGGCATCCCCGCCATCGCTCAGAGCATAGTCGACAAGCTCCCGAATCCTTGATTTTATGGCGTTTTCGACCCTCTCCTGTGCAATGCCGTGGGGCGTGCAATCACGCCGCCCGGTCTTGGCCGACAACTTGCAACGAAGATAATAAGTTCTGCCATCGCGTGAAACGCCGCTGCGCTGCATATTGCTGCCACAGTCGGCACAAATCACCTTGCCCGCCAAAACATGCGGCTTGGCATTTTGCGAACTTTTCCCGCATCTTCTGCGGTTGCCCTCCATTATTTTTTGCACCTTCCGAAACTCATCTTCATCAATAATCGGCTCGTGGGAATTTTTAACAATTATCCATTGCTCCCGCGGGGCGATTACAACCTTGTTGCTTTTATAGCTGACTTTCTTCTCGCGCCCCTGAACCAAAGTTCCGATATAGGCCTGATTCTTAAGAATACGCCCAATCGTTCCTGCAGACCATATGCCGCAAAAGCTATTGTTTGGATTTTGGAAATTCAGCCCCTTGACCTTTTTGTACCGAGTTGGCGTTGGAATTTCCTTTTCGGTCAAAATTTGGGCAATGCGGCTTGCGCCAAAACCCTCAAGATATAATGCAAAGATTTCGCGGACATTTTTTGCCGCCTCATCATCAATAATAAGCTTGTGGCGATTTTGCGGGTCTTTTTCATAACCATAGCAGGCAAAAGCCCCAAGAAACTGTCCCGCTTCCATCTTTTTCTTAAACACAGCCCGAATATTTTCCGACAAATCCTCGCTAAACCATTCATTAATAAGCCCATAAATCTGCCGCGCTTTTTTATTGCCCTTAACATTTGTGTCAACATTGTCCGTAAGCCCGATAAAGCGCACGCCCCAATTCACAAAATACCCATGGATATAACGCTCGACAAGCTCCATATCTCGCGTAAAACGCGATTGCGACTTGCAAAGCACAATATTAAACAGTCCCGCCGCCGCATCCTCTATCATTTGCTTAAAGGCCGGCCTGTCCGAAAAGCCGCTTAAATCATCGTCCACATACACATTGTGAACCAAAAAGCCATTGGAAACGGCATAATCCAGCAAAAGCAGCTTTTGATTTTGTATGCTTTCGCTGTCGTCGCCGCGATTTGCCTTGTCCAAATCTTCCTTAGACAATCTGCAATAAGCGGCTGTTAAGGAAGGAACAAAAAATTATTGCTTGATACTAAGCCTTTGTCCCTTTTTTAGACTGCGGACAAGACTGGCTATATCCGGCATCGCCGGGAGCATATGAGAGCCATCCAAAGCGATGAGCTTAACTCCGCGTCTCTTTAATTCACTCAACCATTTACCGACTGTAAGAAAATTACGTCCGATGCGGCTGATGCTGTGGACGAATACCGTGTTAATCTCCCCTGCGTTTACAGCAGCTTCCATCTGCATAAACGCCGGACGGTTGAGTGTGAGGCCATTAAAACCATCGTCGAGATATTCCGCCGCTACCTCGAAACCCTGCTGCTCGGCAAAATCCCGGAGCCTGTCGCGCTGGGATACAATCGCACCGTCATAAAGCTGGCTCGAATGTGCCACACGGCAGTATACTGCGACCTTGGGCTGCGAATGTTGCGTGTTGTTCATGGTTTCCATACTTTCACCCTTTCTAAGCATTTGTGTCTTTGAAAGCAAACCGAATCTCAATGCGCCCACCGTCATAGACAATCATGCGGTCAAGGAGCGACATCACCTCGGATGTTGCTTCGGTAGCGGTCAGCACCCGATGCAGAACGGATTCGCTGACGCAGAATGAACTGTTTACGGGTTCAGATTTACTCTCCAAATCCGCAAGCTGTTGCTTTAACTCGGCGATGCGGCTCTGCGTGGTTTCCAAGTCCACACCGTTCGCCGCCTTTGCCGTTACATAGGAATCCTTCTCAATCTTGCCCTCGGCAAAATCTTCATAAAAGGAAAGGTTGCGCTGTTCAAGCAAAATGACGTTGGCAGTCAGCTTTTTCAATTCCGATGAAATAGAATCCTGCTCTGATGAGCCTTGTTTTTGTCTCTGCCGCTGTTTTTGCTGTTTCTCCTGCAAATCAAGAGCTTTCCCGGCTTCGAATTTTACAGCCGACAGAAAAACCTCTCCCAATTCACTAATCCGTATCATGCCGTCATAGCATCCAAGTCCAGCGTTACTTTTTGCGGTTTTACAACGAAAGAATGGGCGGTTGGTTTGGCTGTATGTCAGTTTCTGACCGCAATGACCGCAGACTACTTTGCCGATAAACGGTGAACGGCGATAGGTACTGCCGCTTTGTTTGTGACCTTTGTGTTTATGCCTGCTTGCCTTTACCTTCCGGAACTGCTCTGCGGATACAATGGCGGGAAGTGCATCCGGCACCTTAACCCAATCTGCTTCGGGCAGTTTAACCTCGCGCCTTTTGCCGCCTGTTGCCGTGCGGGATGATTTCTTGGTTTTGCAGTAAATCAAAGTGCCTGTGTACCGTTCATCCCCAAGGATTCTCCCGATTGCGGCGGTGTTCCAAAAGGAGCGTCCGGCTTTGGGTTTGATGGCTAAAGTGGAACGGCCATTGCTGCGGCGATGCTCCAGCGGGGAGTCTATGCCCTCTGCGTTAAGGGCGGCAACGATATCTATGTTTGACATCCCATCGTCAGCCATATCGAATATGCGGTGAATGGTAACGGCGGCGGCTTCGTCAATGGCAAGACGATTATTCCCGACTTCGGGCCGGATAAATCCATAGGGCACCGTACCGACGACATATTCACCCTTTTTTGCTTTGGCGACATGAGCTTGCTTCACTTTA
>JAITMQ010000154.1 GCA_031277225.1 Clostridiales bacterium
GGGCCCACCCCCCCCCCCCCCCCCACCGCCCAAAAAAATTTGGTTTTTTTGGGGGGGGGGGGGCCCCCCCCCCCCCCCCCCCGCCCCTGCCCCGTTGCGCGCGAAGCGCGCAACCCTACAAAAAGTTGGCAATGGCTAAAACAGAGCAAAAGCCCTTAATTCAAAATTCAAAATTCAAAATTCCGACCCACAGGGTCGGACACACACCCTGACAACCGCATTCAGCGGGCGATAACGGCTCGTGTTGATTTTAACGCGCTCTTGCCGCCCGTTTTCCGTGATGATTTTGTAGAGTTCATATTTCGCGCCGTCGATGCCAAAGGAAACAAGCCTGCTCATGCCCGGCTGCAAAAGCGGACATTCCACAAAATCGGTTTCGGCCGGAAAAATTTCCAGCAAGACGCTTTCAAAATGAATTTGCCGCCCTGCGGGGCGGTTTTCATTTCCGTAAATATTTATGGTATGCCTATTTCCGCTTAAAACGGACTCGATAAGCATGGGATAATTCGTGCCATTCTTCAGCTTTAGGTCAATCAGCCCCTCGGCCAAGGTAGCATCGGTGGCGGGCTCCATATATGCCACCATAAGGCTGTGGTTTTGCCGCTGAACCACGGTCATTTCGGCATAGAGCGCGGCCATATAGAGCGTGCTCGAAATTTGGCAAATTCCGCCGCCAAGCCCCACATCGGGCACGCCGCCGGTAATCTGCCCCGCCTCGATATAGCCGTTTTCAAGGGTTCGCGGGCGCAGAGCCGCGCAAACGGAAAGGGTTTCGCCGGGCAGAATGACCTGATTGTTAAGGAAATTATTGGCAGTCATAAGATTTTGCGCGCGCCGCGCGCCGGATGGGTCGAAAGGTGTCGAAAAGCTGCCTAGTAGGTCGGTCGCCTTCTCAAAATCCTCCTCGCTAAGCTTAGGCCGAATTTTGCGAAACTCGGCCGCAACTCCCCCACCCTCTTTCGCCCGCAAAACCCCACGAATACCTTCCACAAGGGCCTCTTGGTCGACTTCGCGCCCTGCTACGCCGGGTTTAATCGTAAATTTGCCATTGGCTATGCTATAGCTAGGCTCAACGGGGGGAGTTTGCGCCTGATTCGCAATTCTAGCCACGATTTCAACAATTTTTGAACCATCCCAAGAGAATTCCGCATAAATCCGCAACGGCTCGGACTTTAAAGCCCTCTTTTTGCGCAAATTCTTGAAAAACCCGCCTTCTGCGCTAAATTCCAAGGCCTCATCCACGGCGGCGCAAAAATCGTATCCTGCGCTAAAATCCGTGAAATCATAGGCAAATTCGCGGTCGTCTGCTTTAATCGCAATCTTTTGTTCGGCATCGAAAGTGGCTTCTAAGGCCGCTATTGCGGCATCCCTTTCCAGGCCGCCAATGTCCACGTCATTTATATAGATTCCCTGCAAAATCACAACTCCAAGCACCAAAGCCTTTAACATTTCATCACCTCAAAAATATTTTGCCCTAAAATTTTCAATGTATGATGACTTTTAATTCGAGTTGTGCTATAATGGTCTTGATATGATGAAATGGAGGCGAATGACAATGATAATAAAGAGAATGGCGGCAATAATGCTGATTTTGGCGGCATCCGTGTTGATTTTGGCGGCCTGCCGCAGGGGTGAAACCGAGGACTATATCCCCGAAACCCCCGACTATGTGGTCGTGCCCGGCTTTGTGCCCGCCGTGGACATTTCCGGCACGGACTTGGTGCTTTACACAACTTTTAGTACACATTTTGCAGCGCCTGTCATCTATGCCTTTGAAGAGGCCACGGGCGCGCGCGTGGAGGTTGTAATGGCGGGAACGGGCGCACTTTTAGAGCGTCTTCGCGAGGAGGCGGACAATCCGCAGGCCGACGTGTTTTGGGGCGGCGCAATGTTTTCCGTAATCCCGCAAAAAGACCTTTTTGAGGACTACATATCGGCCAACGAAACCCATATGCTTGAAGTTCAGCGCAATATTGAAGGCCCTTTCACGCGTTTTGTAACCAGCGGCCGTCTAATGATTGTCAACACGCCGCTTTTGGAAGAACTTGGCATTGAAATCAGAGGCTATGCAGATTTGCTTCAGCCCCAGCTTCGCGGGCGCATCGCAATAGCCGACCCCGCCACTTCCGGCTCATCCTTCAATCATTTGGCGAATCAGCTTTTTGCAATGGGAAATGGCGTGCCAAATGACGGCTGGGACTATATTCGCGCATTTATCGAAAATGTTGACGGAATTATGCTGCCGGATTCAAGCGATGTCTATCGCGGCGTGATAAATGGCGACTTTGTTGTCGGCCTTACATTCGAAGAAGCCCCATGGCCGCATATAGAAGGCGGCGCGCCCGTGCATGTCGTCTATATCGCCGAGGGCATAATTGCCACATCCAGCGCGGTTTCTGTGGTGGCAGGCGCGCCAAATCGCGATGCGGCGCGTGTTTTTATAGACTTTGTAACAAGTTATGAAATTCAAAGTATTATGGAAGTTGAACTTTTTAGGCGGCCCGTGCGGGCGGATGTGCCAAGTCAAGGCATTTTGCCCGGCAATGAGGAGCTACTGTGGCTGGATTATAATATAGAATATGTGCTGGACAATCGCGAGGCCTGGCTTGCAAAATTCGCGGAGGTTTGGGAGGAAGTCAACTATTGATATATCAAGGAGTG
>JAITMQ010000047.1 GCA_031277225.1 Clostridiales bacterium
TGCTTACAATCGCTTCGGCATGGCAAAGATGAATTTTCGCAAAAACCGCAACCCAAAATCGAGAGAGTTGCCTTTTTCTGTTTTGGATTTTTTGTAGTCAGTGCGATTGGCCACAGCTATCAAAAGAAGGCGCTACAAGTGTCTGCGCTCTAAAACCATAGGGCAAACGATAAAAATCCTCAATCCGAATCTCCGGCATATAATTTTGTTCCAAAATTTCGCCTGTCGGTCTAATACCTCTATCAATTGGGATATTAGCTACAGGATGCAGAAAACTTTGGTTTATAAGTCTGTTAACATCTCCTGTAAACCTTCTTGCGTACTCCCCGTGGGGCGTAAAATAAAAGGCGGTTGCGTATTTTGGTTCATTTATAAGCGGCTGAACAATATTATCGATGAAATAATCTAAATGTCCACCGGGGTTGTCGCGCAAATCAATTATAAGATGCTCAAAATCTTGAACCTCGTAAAGAAATGAGGATATTTTTTGTATATCTGCACCCAATGTTTCAAAAATGCTGTCAAATCTGGGAAATGACGCTATCGATAAATAAGCTATATACCCCTGTTCGATTATTGAAGTATTGACTATAGGCGGCACATCTAAATATTGTCTAATAAATCTTTCAGCAAAGGACATACTGCATGGGGCAGAGGAATAATACCGCAAAAATTCTTCAAAAAGCTCATCTTCTCCATAAAAGAGCGGAGCAAATTCAGAGAGCAAAACAGACATATCTGTATAAGACAGGCTAATATTGAAATGTGCAAAGGGAAATGGAAGATTATTATGATAACCGAAAGCCTGATAAAAAGGACTTAAAACCGACATATAATCCGGAAATTCATTGGTGAATTCTGAAAAAACATTAGAAAACAGTTGATTGAAGTCATCTATGTTAAAATCCGGATGCGCATTTAGGATTTCATTGCGTATGTCGCTTAATTTTCCCCTAAAGTCAACTCCATGATGATAACGGACAACATCAAGCAGGCCAAAATTATTTTCTAATACATATTCAAAATGATTAATATCATATAAAAAATGTTCTCTAACAAGTTCTTCCCCTACCTCTGCGCGGCGTGGTTCAATACCATCATCAGAACCACAACCGGAAAATAAAAACAATACCATCAATAAAAACAATACTTTTTTCATATACTCTCCTCCTATTATTTTATGGCAAACATAGGCATAGGGCGAACGCCGCCGCCCAAGCCATGCCTCCCCAATATACGACTGACCAAGGCGCGATATTCCTCCGCCGTTACGACCTGCCCGTCGAAATTGTGTTCAGCGACTTCCGCCCGTAACATTTCGGATGAAGCTTGAGGCTTAGGGCTTCGCAATTATAGCAAGCACGGTTTCGAGAGCGTCAAGACCCGGCAGGTTGAAATAATGCGGGATAGTTCCCGCCTCAAGGGGGCGGCCGTGGGCATCTATTGGGTAGAGCATGTCGAAAGTGAGGGCAATGCCCGTGTTAGGCAGCCGGGCATTTGTGCGCGGGCCGCCGTAGAAGCCGCCCGTAATATCCCCAACAAGGGTCGCAAATCCCGATTCTTTTGCGAACCATGCGGCAAGTTGCGCGGCGGAACCTACTCTCCCGTCTGTTAACATCCAAATTTTGCCATTAAAGCCGGAATCGGCAGTCGGTTCAACGCGCGTTTGCGCCCGGAAGCCATAGGGCAGGCGGCTTAAATCCTCGATTCTAAGGCTTGGCAAATCTTGCCCGTATAAAATTTCGGCTGTTGGCCTTAGACCCCTATCAAGCGGGGTTATCTGCGCGCGGGGCGAAAATCCGAGGTTTATCGCCCCGTTAACACCCCCGGTGAATCGCCTTGCGTATGCGCCATGCGGCGTGAAATAGAAAGCATTGGCGTAAATTGGCTCGTTAATAAGCGGCTGAACGACATTTACAAGAAAATAGTTAAAATCCCCGCCGCCATTGCCTCTTAAGTCAATAATAATATGTTCAAAGTTTTGAGTTTCAAGCAAAAAAGCCGAAATCTTCTGCACATCCTCTTCCGGAATTTCTTGAATTGTATGCTGGGGAAATGAACTTATTGCTAAATGGCCTATTCGCTCATCCTCAATTATCGCAACCTCAACCAAAGGAGGCATTTCGTAGAAGTGTTGCGCAAAGAATCTCTGGGTAAATGTGCGACTGCAGGACGCGTCTTGATAATATCGCAAAAATTCGTCAAGAAGCTCCTCTCTCCCTTCAAAAAATGGAAGAAAATTCGCCATCCAGTCGTCATTTGGCAGGGAAACATGAAAATGCGCAAAACTGTAATCGAATCTAAAGGAAGCCGAAAACAGGTTCAAAAAGTCGTCCTCGCCAAAATCCGAGGGCGCGCGCAGAATTTCGTTGCGCAACTCGTCAATAGTCCCCATAAGGTCGATTCCGTAATGCCAATAAATTACATCAATTAAACCAAAATTATTCTCCAGAACATACTCAAAATGATTCAAATCGCTTAAAAAACGCCCGCTGTCGCCGCCAGCCAAGCCATGCCTCTCTAGGATACGACTAACTAAGGCGTGATATTCCTCCGCCGCTACGACCTGCCCGTCGAAATTGTGTTCGGCAACTCCGCCCGTAACATTCGCGCCGAAATAAGACCAATGCGTTGACACCAAGCGGCCTTCTTCCAGCTTGTAAATATAGTCAAAATACCACGACGAACCGCCGCCGCCAAGCCATATGCCAAAGCTCCCCAATCCGAGTAGCTGAACATCCTGCATGTCGCCGAGCTTGTGGGAAAACACCTCGCCATTGTGCATATAGAGAAGCTGAAAGCTTGATAAATCCTGCACTTGCAGCAAAATTCCCATTGTGCCGTCTGCATCCAAAGCAACCCAATCCGTTTGAACAATATCGTGCCTGTCCAAATATCCCTCTAGGGCAATCTCCAGCGGATGGGCTTCTGCCTCGCCTGAATCTTCATTCGAGTTGCAGGCTGAAAATAGAAATATTACCATTAGCAAAAATACTATTCTTTTCATCAAAACCCCCCACTAGATATAGGCATCAACCCCGGTTTCAAACGAATCCTCCCCGCCATCCGAGCCGCCCTCCGCCCGACTTCGGGTTACAGTCGTCGCCGTTCCGCCCGATTTATACATTTTGCCACATTCCCCACAGACAGCCACCGTAAACCTCACATTTTGTGAAACAATCTCATCGCCGCGCGTGCGCGCCGCCGCCGCGTCGCGCCTGATATGCTCATGCTCATGCGCCCGCACTTGCGAAAAAGACTGCTCCGGCGAAATATGCGTCGGAGTTTGGAAAGAAACGCCGCCATCCGTGGAAACGTCGACATAACGCCGCCCGCTGCAGGTTAGGCAGGCCCCGCGCGGCCCATCGCCGCGGCCCACGCCGATTTCTCCGGAAAGCTCGCGCCGCAGACTGCCCAATTCCGCAAAGGCGTTAAGCAGCGCATTGGCATTAGGTTGAACCATAGGACTTATATTCATAATATCACCTCTCATCTAATTATAGCACATTACTAAAAAAAGTCAACATTGACAATCCCACCACAAGATGGTAATATATATTTGAGGTGATTTTATGAAGCGCATTTTATTAGGAATTGCGATAATAATTATGGTTTTAGGGCTTACAGCCTGCGGCGGAGTTGAGCCGCGCAGCATTATGGAATATGCCTGGGGCATGGACACACAGGGGCGCGTTTCTATATTTTATATGGGCCGCGAAGGCGGGCGCGCCGAGCAGGAATACAGAGCCTTGGCGCGGGAGGCGTTGGACTTTTTTGTCGAAATGGACTTGCTTTTCGACAGATTTAACGAACAAAGCGACATTTGGCGCATTAACCACGCCGGCGGCGAATATGTAGAGGTTAGCCACCATACAATTGCCGTGCTGCAACAAGCCCTGCATTTTAGGGAAATGACGGGCGGACGCTTTGATGTAACAATTGGCGCGGTTTCGGATTTATGGGACTTTTCATTCCAAGCAGAACCCCATATTCCCGCACAGGCCGATATTGATGCCGCCCTTGAAACCGTTGGCGCGGATATTATCATATCGGGCAATCGTGTGCGTCTGGGGCATCCTGGCACGAGGATTGACTTAGGCGGCATTGCCAAAGGCTATGCAGCGGACTATATTGCCGACTTTTTGCGGGGGCATAATGTCGCCGCCATTGTGAATTTATGGGGCGATATTGTGTTGGTTGGCGAAAGGCCGGACGGTTATCCTTGGGGCGTGGGCGTTGGACATCCTTTTGGGCCAATTCTTGATAATACAAGATTTGTGCTGGAGGTGCGCGAGGGTTCTGTTGTAACCTCGGGGCTTGGCGCGCGCTCGTTTAGGCACAATGGAAGGCTTTATCACCATATTATGGACGTAAGCACGGGCTTTCCCGTGGATACAGACCTATATTCGGTTACCGTAATTTCGCCCAATGCCACTTTGGGCGAAGGCCTAACGACTGCCCTATATGTCCTTGGTCCTTATTATGGGATGCGCTTGGTGGAGGATATGGAAGACATTTACATTGTTTTGCAATTGGAAGACGATAGCGTGTTGACAAGCCCCGGCGTTGGGCCGTCCGGCGGCGAGGGCGTTGTAATCCCCTTCTTCTGGTATGATTAGGGAGGCGTGCGCATGGAGCATAATCAAGCCAAATTGGAGCATTTGCGTGAAACCGCCCTTTCATTGCATTTTGCGGCCACAAGTTTGCTTATTAATATCGAAGAGGCGGAGAATTTGAATCGGGAAAAGCTTGGCCTGCCGCATTGCGAGGCCAGTCATAATAAATTTATCACACTTAGTGCCATGAAGGACAGAGTTCGGCAGATGTATGGCACGAGGTATAGGTAGGGACGTAAATGCCGGTTAAAACCGGCTAAAGATTCCGACTGGAAGTCGGTAGGGCGTGTGGAGGGATTGCTAGAGGAAGAAAATAGGTCTTGACGGCGTTGCTCATATTTGATACAATAGCTTCATGATATTGTAGGGGGAGTTTTTATTAAATATTTGATTGTGCCAAAACCCATTTTGGGGCGGGATATGTCTGTTATGGCCTATTGTTTTAGGCATGAGTCGGCGCATAATTATGTGGCGGACGCTCCTTCGCGCCTTTTTGACGGGGTTGTGTCCCTGCCCGGGCTGCAAATTTTGGAAAATATCGGCCTTAACGCCTTTACGAATGGCGAGGCGCTTTTTGTGCCCGTAAGCCATTTTTCTTTGCTTGCAGATTTAAGCCTGCAATGCACCCAGCCGCCCGAAAAAGTAATTTTTCTGCTGGACAATAAAATTCCGCCCGAAGAGCCGTTTTTGGGCTGTATGCGGGCGTTGATTGACAAGGGCTTCAGCTTTGCAATCGAAAATGTCGCCGATTTTGACCGTATGCATCCCGTTGTGGAAATGTGCGAATATATCAAGCTCGGATTTCGATTTAATATGGATAATGTGCAACTTTTTAACAAAATTTCCAGAAAATACCGCAAGCATGTGTTTATCGCCACGGATGTTAACAGCATAGAAATGTATAATGATTTGCAAAAGACCGGATTTTACTATTTTGAGGGGCGTTTTTATCGCCTGCCCGTGCCCAAGGGGCCAAGCACAATTTCGCCCGTAAAAATCAACCGAATACAGCTGCTTAATACCGTGCGCCAGCCCGATTTTGAAATTGAAGAAGTCGTTAAAATTGTAGAGCGCGACCCCTCGATTTCCATTTCGCTTTTAAAGCTTGTGAATTCGCCGCATTTGGGGATTTCGCAAAAAATTAAGGGAATTCAGCAGGCCGTGGCACTTTTGGGGCAGGCCGAGGTACGCAAATGGGTAACCACCGTTATTGCGGGTCTTTTGGCCGACGATAAGCCCGGCGAATTGACGCGTCTGGCACTTTTGCGCGCAAAATTTGCCGAAAATATGGCGCGGCATTTTGAAATGGCCATGCAGGCCAATACCTTGTTTTTAATGGGCCTGTTTTCGATTTTGGACGCGGCGCTTAATTTGCCCATGGACGAGGCATTAAAGCTTATTCAAGTTGACGACGAGGTCTATGATGTGCTGGCCAATCAAAAGGGGCGGTTTATGCCCGTTTTGGACTTTATTGTCGCCTATGAATCCGCCGATTGGAATACTTGCAAAAATATTATGGCAATAAATAATATAGACCCGGGCGAAGTGTTTAAGGCCTATATCGATACGGTTGAATGGTATGATGTAATTGTTTCTACTATTATTGAAGAAGAATAACAAAGGCGGCCTGTCTTGGCCGCCTTTTATGCCCGGTTACAGATAATCATCTTGTGTCATAACTTCTTTATTTGGAGATAATACAACGGCGATTCCGTTATCTAAATCGGATTCATCATCAAATAATAGAGCATATCCCCCATCACGCTCAAAAACCAACCCCGTAGGCTTTAATAATTCAAGAAAATCCTCATCTTTATAC
>JAITMQ010000065.1 GCA_031277225.1 Clostridiales bacterium
AATTATCCTAAGAAGTTGCGGCCTTAAGCACCGCGCCTATGCTCTCACGAATTATTAGATTCGCATCGCCATCAAATGGCGTTTCACTCTTGTTGATTAGCACAAGCGGACTGCCTTGCGGCAGATAATTTATCAGCCCGGCGGCGGGATAGACCGCAAGGGATGTTCCGCCCACGATAAGGCATTTTGCCGTGGAAATGGCGTTTACGGCAAGACTTATGACCTTTTGGTTAAGCGGCTCGCCATAGAGGACGACATCGGGGCGGACAATTCCGCCACAGGCGCATTTAGGAATCAAACCCTCGCAATTTTCGGGATTTAGGGTATATTCCAAGTCAAATTTGCGGCGGCAGACGACGCAATATTGGCAGTCATTTGCGCCATGCAATTCCGCCACATTTTTGCTACCCGCCGCTTGGTGAAGGCCGTCGACATTTTGCGTAATAATCCACGAAAGCAGGCCGCGCGCCTCAAGTTGCGCCAAGGCCTTGTGCGCGTCATTTGGCGCGGCATCGCGATAAATCATATTTTCCTTGTAATATTTGAAAAATAAGTCTGTATTGCGAACAAAGCAATCAATGCTAAGCAGATATTCCGGCGGATGCCCATAAAGCTCCTTAGTGGCGTAAAGCCCTGCCTCGGAGCGAAAATCGGGGATATTACTCTCCGTTGAAACGCCGGCTCCGCCGAAAAATACTAATCCGCCTAGCTCTATCAACTCCTTGAGCTTCAAAATTTTGTCATTCATTCTTTTCCTCCTTAAAAATCCTGCTCAGAACAGGGTTCAGCATCTTTTTCACGAAAGGGATGGTTCGGCCAATAGCCACGGCGGAAATTATCGTCCCCTCACGCACACCAAATAACCCACCCAATGCGATTAGCGAGATTGTCAGCGCGGAAAGGGCGAGAAACGAGTCCAGCGCCATTTTGGCGAGATGGAATTTAAATTTTGGCCAGCGTCTTTCGGCGGCGACGCAGAGGGCCTCCGGCGGCAGGGCGACTATGCGCGCGGCTAGAATTAAAACCAGACCTACAGAAATTAGAAAGATGCTGATTGCTAACATTCCGAGGCGGCCGAAATATGTCGGAAATTGTAGATTGCCCAGCGCGAAAATGGCAAATTCTAACAAGAATCCGAAGGCGAAGGCGAAGGCTATTTGTATTAAATCGAAAATTCTGAATTGTTTGCGTAAAATCAAAATTTGAAGCGATATGAAAATTAGGAATTTCAGGCTACTCAAAAAGCCTATGCTCAGCGGAGTTGCCAACGCCAAAACATAGGGCAATGCCGCCATTGGCGACACTCCCAAATCCGAGGCTATGGCAAAGGCCGAGCCAAAGGCCACCACTTGCAGGCCAATTATGTAAATCACGATTCTCTTCAACATAAAACCATTATAACACAGCCCACCAAATTTTGCAATAGGGGCTTGTCAGCCCCGCTTTTGTTTGGTATAATCAAATATATTCGAAATGGAGGGCAGGCTTATGCATAAAAAAGTTAGCACGGATTTAAATTTTGCGGCGCGAGAGATGCCGATTTTGGAATTTTGGAAGGACAATTCAATTTTTGAAAAAAGCATAGAGGCGCGCGAGGGCGGGCCTAATTTTGCATTTTTCGAGGGGCCGCCAACGGCCAATGGCCTGCCCCATATCGGCCATGTAATTACGCGCGCGGTGAAGGATATTATCCCGCGATATAAGACTATGAAGGGCTTTCATGTGCTTCGCAAGGCGGGATGGGACACGCATGGCCTGCCCGTTGAGCTTGAGGTTGAAAAAAAACTCGGAATTTCGGGCAAAAAGGATATTGAAAATTTTGGCGTTCAGCCATTTATTGACAAATGTAAGGAATCGGTTTGGACTTATAAAGATGAATGGGAAAAAATGTCAGAGCGGGTTGGCTTTTGGGTGGATATGGAAAATCCGTATATCACCTATAACAATAGCTATATAGAGTCGATTTGGTGGGCTTTAAAGACGATTTATGATAAGGGCCTGCTCTATAAGGGGCATAAAGTTTTGCCATATTGCGCGCGTTGCGGCACTTCGTTAAGCAGCCACGAGGTGGCGCAGGGTTATAAGGACATCACGGAAACCTCGGTAATTGCGCAATTTCAGCTGGTGGAGCGTCCCGGCGAATATATTTTGGCGTGGACAACAACGCCATGGACACTTCCATCAAATGTAGCCCTTTGCGTGAATGGCGACGAGGATTATGTGCGCGCTCGACAGAATGATAGGATTTATATAGTGGCTAAAAGTTTAGCGGCAGAAGTGTTGGGTGAAGACTATGAGGTGATAGAAACCCTTAAAGGCCGCGATTTGGAGCGTCTGAAATATGTGCCACTATTCGATTTTGTAAACTTCGACGCGGAAAGCCATTATGTGGTCTGCGACCCCTATGTCCTGCTAACCGAAGGCACGGGCGTTGTGCATCAAGCCCCCGCTTTTGGCGACGACGACAACCGTGTGTCAAGAAAATATGGTCTGCCATTTGTGCAATTGGTGAACGAACAGGGGCAAATGACCGAAGAAACGCCATGGGCGGGCGTTTTCGCAAAAACGGCAGACCCGCAAATTCTGGCTCTAATGGCCGAAAAAGACCTAATTTACAGGACTTTGGTTACACAGCACAATTATCCGCATTGCTGGCGTTGCGACACGCCGCTGCTCTATTATGCCCGTTCTGCGTGGTTTATCGAGATGAGCAAGATGCGCGAAAGGCTTTTGGCCAATAATGCAACCATAAATTGGATGCCCGACAATGTTAAAACCGGGCGTTTTGGGAATTTTTTGGAGAATGTCATAGATTGGTCGCTTTCGCGCGAGCGTTATTGGGGAACGCCCCTGCCGATTTGGGAGTGCGCTTGCGGGCATAAAATCGTTGTGGGAAGTTTGGCGGAATTAGGCGAGCTTAGTGGCTGCGAAACTAATACGCTGGAATTGCACAAACCCCAGATTGATAGGGTTAAAATCCCATGCGACAAATGCGGCGGCAGTACAAATCGTGTCAAAGAAGTTATAGACTGCTGGTTTGATTCGGGCGCACTGCCCTTTGCGCAACATCACTATCCTTTTAGTAACAAAAAGTTGTTTGAGGCGAATTTCCCGGCGGATTTCATCTCCGAGGCAATTGACCAAACGCGCGGCTGGTTCTACACTTTGTTAGCAATTTCAACCATACTTTTTGACAAGTCGCCCTATAAGAATGTGATAGTTCTGGGCCATGGACTGGACGCAGACGGCGTTAAGATGAGCAAGTCCAAAGGGAATGTTGTGCCTTGGAATGTGGTGGAAGAAGTCGGCGCGGATACCGTTCGTTGGCATTTTTTCAGCGCGTCTGCGCCTTGGCTGCCAAATCGTTTCGACAAGGAGAATCTTAACGAAGTCAAGCGCAAATTTTTGGGCACTCTTTGGAATACCTATGCCTTCTATGTGCTTTACGCGAATATTGATAAATTCAACCCTTTAGAGCATGAAATAAACTATTCATCGCTATCAAAAATGGACAGGTGGTTGTTTTCCCGCCTTAATTCCCTAACCAAGAAAGTGGACGAAGGACTGGCGGAATATAGACTTACCGAAACTTCCCGCGAAATTGCGCGCTTTGTGGACGATTTGTCGAATTGGTATGTGCGCCGCAGTCGCGAGCGTTTTTGGGCGGCGGGCATGGAAGCCGATAAAATCAACGCTTATATGAGCCTTTACACCGCGCTGACGACGCTGACAAAGCTGACCGCGCCCTATATCCCCTTTATGGCCGAGGAAATTTACCAAAATTTGGTTGCCGGAATTGACGCACAAGCCCCGGAAAGCGTGCATTTATGCGATTTCCCCGCCTATGATGCCGCCTTGATTGACCCCGAACTTGAGGAGAATATGGGGGCTGTGCTTAGCATTGTAACGGCAGGCCGCGCCGCGCGAAATGCCGCAAATATCAAGAATCGCCAGCCTTTGGGCAAAATGCATGTGCAGGCAGACCTTGCGCCCGAATTCCTCGAAATCGTGAAGGAGGAGCTTAATATCAAGGAAATCATCACCACGGAGGACGCGGGGCATCTTGTCGGGCGCACAATTAAGCCCAATTTAAAGATTTTGGGCCCTCGTTTCGGCAAAATTTTGCCGAAAATTGGCGAGGCACTTCGTGCGGGCAATGGCAACGAATTTTGGCAGGATTTGCAAGCGGATGGCATAGATTTAAATATCGACGGAACGGCCGTTCATCTTACGCTTGACGACGTTTTGGTCGAAGAAACGCAGGTTGAGGGGCATATGGCGCATATGGCCGACGGCCATTTGGTGGTCATTGACACGACGCTTACGCCGGAACTTATCGAAGAAGGCTTTGTACGCGAAGTTATTTCGAAAATACAGACAATGCGTAAAGAGGCCGGCTTTGAAATTATGGACACAATTTCAATTTATTGCCAGGCCGGCCCCGAATTATGCCGAATTATCAACAAAAATATGGACTTCATCCGCGCCGAAGTTATGTCAAAATCCATAACAATCAGTCATGACGAAAATGCCTGCGGCGAGGGCTTTAACAAGGTTTGGGACATCAATGGCGAACAGGCCGAATTCTGGGTCGAGCGCAGCCTCTGAACGTAAAAAACCCCGCCGTGAGCGGGCAAAAAATAAAATGGGGGAATTCAAATGAAAAAGTATGCATTGATTAGTGTTTCGGACAAGGCCGGAATTGTGGATTTTGCGCGCGGGCTGACAGAATTTGGTTATGAAATCGCCTCAACGGGCAATACTTTTAAGGCTTTGGCGGCCGAAGGGATTGCCTGCGTTGAAATTTCGGAGGTTACGGGCTTTCCCGAGGGTTTGGACGGGCGGCTGAAAACGCTTCATCCCGCTGTTCATGGCGGAATTTTGGCGCGGCGCGATATGCCGCATCATATGGACTTTTTGGCCGAAGCGGGCATCGATTTAATCGATTTGGTTTGCGTAAATTTGTATCCATTCAAGGAAACAATCCTAAAAACCGACGATTTAGCACAAATTATTGAAAATATCGACATTGGAGGGCCGGCCATGATTCGTTCGGCGGCCAAAAACCATGCTTCTGTTGCCGTTGTTGTGGATAATTCCGATTATTCTGCGGTTTTGGAGCAATTGGCGGCGGGCGGGCTATCGCATGATTTTAAGTTCAAGCTGGCCGCCACGGCCTATGCGCACACGGCCGCCTATGACGCGCTTATAGCCGAATATTTGGGCAATTTGGTTGCCGACGCGCCAAAATTCCCCGAAAAATTGACCCTAACTTTCGAGAAGGCGCAGGACTTGCGCTATGGCGAAAATCCGCATCAGGACGCGGTTTTTTATCGCGAAATTTTGGCCGCGCCCACGGATTTGGTAAATGCCGAGCAAATTCACGGCAAGGAATTGTCGTTTAACAATATAAACGACAGCCATGGCGCGCTTGCGCTTGTGCGCGAATTTGCCGAAGCCGCGATTGTGGCGGTTAAACACGCCACGCCCTGCGGCGTGGGCATTGGCCAAAACCTGCACGAAGCCTGGAAAAAGGCCTTTGATGCCGACCCTGTGTCGATTTTTGGCGGCATAATCGCCGCGAATAGGGCGATTGACGCGGATGTGGCGGCCGAAATCGACAAAATTTTCATTGAAATCGTAATCGCACCCTCATATACGGAAGCCGCGCTTGAAATCTTGCAGTCCAAGAAAAATATTCGACTCTTAGTTCTGGATAGCAGCGCAGGGCGCGCTACTTTGGACTTTAAGAAGGTAAGCGGCGGCCTGCTGCTGCAAGATGGCGATAATTCCGCCCTTGGCGAGCTTAAGATTGTAACAAAACGCGCCCCAAGCGAGGCCGAAATGGCCGACCTGCTATTCACTTGGAAGCTTGCCAAACATATTAAATCAAATGGCATTGCAATAGGCAAAAACGGCCAATCTCTGGGGCTTGCGGGCGGGCAGGTCAATCGAATTTGGGCGACGAAACAGGCCATCGACCACGCCACAGAATTTTTGGGCGCGGACGCGCTAAAGGGCGCAGCACTAGCCTCCGACGCCTTCTTCCCCTTCGCCGACTGCGTGGAGGAGGCCCACAAGGCCGGAATAACCGCCATTATCCAGCCGGGCGGCTCGCAAAATGACAATCTTTCGATTGAGGCCTGCGACAAATACGGCATAGCCATGATTTTTACGGGGATTCGTAACTTTAAACACTAGAGGTGAATATGGGCGAATTGGCAAATTGCAGACGTTGTAAAAAAGTATTCGTAAAATTCAAAGAGCCCTTTTGCCCCGACTGCCTTGCCGTCGAGGAAGGGCTGTTTAAGAGTGTCAAGGATTTTTTATACACAAATCCGAATTGCAATGTGCACCAAGTGGCGAAATCCACGGGAGTGTCGCCGGGGCGTATACTTGCTTATATGAAAGAGGGTAGGATTGGCTA
>JAITMQ010000090.1 GCA_031277225.1 Clostridiales bacterium
ATAACCGTCGGGGATAACCCAAGGATTGCCGCCCAAAGCACCCGTGTTAAGCCGCAGGCCGCCCGCGCCGTCCCATTCCAAGGCACTCCACCCAAACGAAACCGCGTCCATATCGGGAATCAAATGCCGCTGGGCAAAAGCTCCAAAGGCGTAGAAGCCGTGAACGAAGTGCAAAGGCGCGGCAAGCCGGGTTTCTATGCGGCTTTGTATAATGGCTGCCTGCTCGGTTGTAATCGGGGCATCAGGCGCAAAAAGCCCGTCGCCTATGCCATTAATTATGCCTATATGGTAGGCGATAATGATATAGCCTTTATAATGCTCAACATCATAAAAAGGCATATTTTCAAAGTTTACGACCTGCGCCGCCAAATCGCCATAGCCCAAGTCGAAAATTGCGGCGGCAACGAATTGTGCGCGGGTCATCCCCTCGTCCGCGAGGACAGGCTTGACGAAAAGTGCGATTAAAATCGGCAGCACCACGCAAAAATTCCTAAACTTCATAATTCACCGCCTTTTTATACGCTTTAAATCCGAAGGTTCCAGCACATCCTTTTGATATTCCATCAGGGCGGCCACGCCTTCGTAGGTTTCTTGCGGTTTTTCGCCTTTGCAAATTGGGCAGCGGCATTTTTCTTCGTATTGCTTCGGCTCGTCATAGCGCGTGATTACGCCTTCATAATTGCGCAAAATCACCTGATTCGGGCCATAGGAGATGATATAATTTGGCATTACGGGAATTTTGCCGCCGCCATGCGGCGCGTCCACAACAAAAGTCGGCACGGAAAAGCCCGAAGTGTGGCCGCGCAGGGCCTCGATAATCTCAATTCCCTTGGCCACGGGCGTGCGAAAATGCGAAAGCCCCTCCGAAAGGTCGCATTGATAGATATAATAGGGGCGCACGCGGATTTTAACCAGCTTTTGCACCAATTCCTTCATCACATGAACGCAGTCATTTATGCCCGCCAAAAGCACGGATTGATTGCCCAGCGGAATTCCCGCATTTGCAAGCTTTGCACAGGCCTCTATGGCCTCTTGCGAAATTTCGGCGGGATGGTTAAAATGGGTATTAAGCCAAATTGGATGGTATTTTTTCAGCATTTCGCAAAGTTCGTCGGTTATGCGCTGGGGCAAAACCACGGGCAGGCGGCTGCCGAAGCGGATAATCTCGACATGGGGAATGTCGCGCAATCTCTTGATAATATGTTCGATTTTATCATCGCTGAGCAAGAGCGCGTCGCCGCCCGAAATCAGCACATCCCGAATTTCCGGGCTTTTGGCAATATAGTCAATGGCATTGTCAACCATTTCCATGGGCTTTGCCGCGTCATTTTCGCCAACCTTGCGGCGGCGCGTGCAATGGCGGCAATACATGGCGCATTGGTCTGTAACCAGCAGCAAAACGCGGTCCGGATAGCGATGTGTAAGGCCGGGCACGGGCGAATCGCCGTCTTCGTGAAGGGGGTCGGCCATGTCTTCGGGGGCGAAATGGGTTTCGTAAAGCGAGGGTATGGACTGCATTCGAATGGGGTCATAGGGGTCGTTTGGGTCAATAAGCGACAGATAATAGGGCGTTATCGCCATGCGGAAGGCCGATAGGCAGCGCGCAATGCCTGCCTCTTCTTTAGGGCCGATTTTTACCAATTTTTTCAAATCCGCTACAGTTTCAATGCGATTTTTTAGATGCCAATGCCAGTCATTCCATTGTTCGGCAGGAATAGCCTTAAAAATGTCGTTTTTCATTAGATATACCTCTCCTCAAAGATTTTTCGTAAAGCGGGGCTTTCGCGCAGCTGATGCAGGGTTATGGCGGCGTGGTCTTTTGTGTAGCCATTGCCGATAATCATATTGACATCTTTGCCCACGCCTTCCGCGCCCAAGGCGGCTTTTGTAAAACTTACGGCCATGGAAAAAAAGTATACAATTCCGCCGGGCTTAACGGGCAAAATGCTTGCCATTTCGCTGTTTTCAACATTTACGCAATTAATTGAAATATCGAATTCGCGGCCATAATTCGCGGCCGTCGCCTTTCCCATTACATCCAGCGCATTTGTTACATCGGAAAGTATAACATTATGAGCGAATCCATTCTCCAAAATCCTGATTTTATCGGATTCTTTGCGGCACATCGCAACAACATTCCCCGTTGGGCCGACGCGCTTCATGGCTTCATAACAGCACATTAGGCCCGATTTGCCGCTTGCGCCGAGAACAAGCACGCTGTCGCCGGGTTTAACGAGTTTTGCGGTTTGCGCGGGCGCGCCCGCCACGTCCAAGGCCGCCAATGCCAGGGCTTCGGACATGTCTTCGGGCAATTTTGCGTAAATGCCCGACTCAAATAAGATGGCCTGCGCCTCGACATCCACGCGGTCAATTTCCATGTGAATTTGCTTGATTTTGACGATTTTAAGCGGGGTTAGCGATAGGGAAACCAGGGTCGCAATCTTATCCCCGACCTTTAGGTCGCGTTCGGCCAAATCTGCGCCGATTTGGGCGATTGTGCCCATCAACATGCCACCAGAGCCCGTAATAGGATTTTGCATTTTGCCGCGTTCGCCGACAATCTCCAGAATTTTGGCGGACAGGACATGCTTGTCGCCGCCAGCCTCGCCTTTTAATTGCGAAAACGAGGCCGAGTCAATGTTAAGCGAAATTACGTCAATCAAAATTTCATTTGGGTAGATTTGCATACTATTGTCAATTTTAAGCGCAGCCTGCGGCAACGCGCCCTGTGGCGCAATTACCCGATTTGTGCCGTATTTGCATGGTTTCATATAGCTCCTCCTTCGTTGCAGCGGGTTGTGCCGCCTAAACGGCGGCTAAAGTAACGCTTAAAAGCTTAAGCCTTCAGGCGTTACTTTAGCCGCCATTTAGGCGGCGTTTCCTGCTGAATCACATCAATCCCAAAATTCTCCGAGCCTCTCCCGGCGTGGCGATTTCGCGGCCGAATTCCGCCGCTAAGCGCACGACTTTTTCAACCAATTCGCCATTGGACGCGGCTAAAATGCCACGCGACAGGTAAATATTGTCTTCCAGCCCCACGCGCACATGCCCGCCCGCAATAATCGCAAGCGTGGCCATTGGAAAGGCCGCGCGGCCAATGCCCGTGGCCGTAAAAGTTGAGCCTGCGGGCAGGGAGTCCACAAGATATGCAAAATCTCGCACGGAGGCCGCAATTCCGCCGTTTACGCCCATAACCAAGTTAAAATGCAGCGGCGGCGCAACCACGCCGCGCGCGGCCTGGCGGATGGCCATGTCAATCATGCCTTTGTCAAAAATTTCCGCCTCGGGTTTAACGCCCATTTCCGCCATTCGCGCCGCAAATTCCTTAATGGTATTTTCTGTGTTTACAAAAATATCGTCCCCGCCAAAATTCACCGTTCCAAACGAAAGCGTCGCCATTTCGGGGCGCAGGCTCAGCGGCTGCATACGCTCCTCATTGGACATGCCGACTGCGCCGCCCGTGGACGGCTGAATTATAACATCGGGGCAAAGTCGCTTAATTTCGGCAAAAGCCAGCGCGTAGCGCCGCGCACATTGAGTTGGCGCGCCGTTATCCTCGCGAACATGCAGGTGAATTATACTCGCCCCGGCATTATAGGCCGAAGCCGCCTCACGCCCGATTTCCTCAATGGTATAGGGCACGGCGGGATTGTGTTCTTTAGTAACCTCCGCCCCACAAATCGCCGCCGTTATAATTAATTTATCCATCATTTTTCACGCCCCTTTGTCTGGCTTTCGGAACAACACAAGTGCCGCTTGCGCGGCAGACTATCACGGGTTCAGGCAGCACATCGGCGGCGGTTACGCCCGCTTCGGGAGCGGGTTGTATGACTCTTTTCGCAATAAACGACATTTTTCGGGAGCTGTTGCCAACCTGCGTAATTTCGCCCGTGGCCTCGATATAATCGCCCGCATAGACGGGCGCCAAAAATTCGATATTGTCATAGGCCACAAAAAGCCCCTCATCGCCGTCATGGCGAATTAAAAGCTCCGTCGCCACATCGCCGAATAATGCCAGCATACGCGCGCCGTCCACCAGCCCGCCCGCATAATGCGCGTCTTTTGCGCTCATCCTAAGTCTAATCATTCTCCCACCTCAATTCCGCTTCTGTAGCATTTTGAACTTGCTCGAAAGTATAGCCGGGGCTGATTTCCAGCAGTTTTAAGCCATCCGGTTCAACTTTAATTACACACATTTCCGTAATGATTAAATCCACACAACCCACCGCAGTCAGTGGCAAATTGCACTCTTTAAGGATTTTCGGCGCGCCCTTCGCGGTATGTTCCATGGCCACAATCACGCGTTTTGCGCCGGAAAGCAAGTCCATTGCGCCGCCCATGCCGGGAACCATTTTGCCGGGAATCATATAATTGGCGATATTTCCGCGCGCGTCAACCTGCAGCGCGCCAAGCACGGTCAAATCCACATGGCCGCCGCGAATTATGCCGAAACTTGTGGCGGAATCGAAAAATGCGCCGCCGGGCAAAATCGTAACCGGCCGGCCGCCCGCATTTACAATATTTGGGTCAATTTCGTCCTCGGCAGGCGTGGGCCCAAGGCCAACAAAGCCGTTTTCGGACTGAAAAATCACATTCACGCCGCCCGGCACAAAATTCGCCACGCGCGTGGGCAGGCCAATTCCCAAATTCACAACAGAGCCGTCAACCAGCTCCCGCGCCACCCGCCGAGCAATAAAATCCTGCATTTCAAACTTATCCATCTACTAACTCCTTTCAAGGCTTGTCATTCCCGCAAAAGCGGGAATCCTCCATTGAGTGGATTGCAATCGCGGGGATTCCGCATCAAGTGCGGAATGACGTTAAAATGCGATATAATCGACAAAAATCCCCGGCGTGATGACTGCATTTGGGTCGATTTGGCCTATTTCTACGAGTTTTTCGGCTTCCAGGATTACTACGTCTGCGGCTGTGGCCATGATATTGTTAAAATTATTTGTTGAGCCTTTGTAAGTGATATTGCCGCCCTTATCGACAACGGAGCCGAAAATCACGGCAAAATCGGCACGAAGGGGCTTTTCCAGCAGGAAAGTAACCCCGTCAACATCTACCGTTTGTTTACCTTCGGCGACAAGAGTGCCTAGCCCCGTCCGCGTCAAAACGCCGCCCAGCCCATATCCGCCCGCGCGAATTTGCTCGGCCAGCGTGCCCTGCGGCACAAGTTCAACCGCAAGCTCGCCGTCATTCATCTGCCGCCCGGTTTCCTTGTTCAGCCCGATATGGCTGGTAATCAGCCGCGCGCATTGCTTGTTCACAATAAGTTTGCCCACGCCGCGGTCAATCCAGCCGGAGTCATTGCAAATTATTGTCAAATTCTGCACATTTCGCGCGACAAGCGCGTCAATTACACGCTCGGCCGAACCATTGGCCATAAAGCCGCCAAACATCACGCTTGCGCCGTCCGGAATCATTTCCGCAGCCTTACTAAAAGTTATGATTTTTTTCATATTATTCCTCATTCCTAATTATCATGGCAATACCTTGGCCGCCGCCGATACAGAGAGTGGCTAAACCATATCTACTATTAGTCGCTTTAAGTTCATGCAGCAGGCTAACCAAAACCCGCGCGCCACTCGCGCCAATGGGATGTCCAAGCGCGATTGCGCCACCGTTAACATTGACTTTAGCGGGGTCGAAGCCCAACTCACGGCTAACGGCCAAGGCCTGCGCCGCAAAGGCCTCGTTGGCCTCAATCAAATCCAGGTCGGACACGGCCAAACCCGCCTTTTTAAGGGCTTTTTGAGTGGCGGGTACGGGGCCGATTCCCATATGCGAAGGGCTAACGCCCGCATTGCCCCAAGAAACAATGCTTGCCAAGGGCGCAATGCCCAGCTCATTGGCTTTTTCACGACTCATAAGCACAAGCGCCGCCGCACCGTCGTTAATTCCCGAGGCATTGCCCGCCGTTACAGAACCGTCTTTTTTAAAGGCGGGGCGCAATTTCGCCAGTCCCGCAGCCGTAACACCCGCACGCGGATATTCGTCCGCCTCCGCCATAAATGGCACAATTTCGGCATTAAAACGGCCTGCGGCAATTGCGCGCTCGGCCTTATTTTGGCTGGCCGCCGCAAATTCGTCCTGCTCCTCGCGCGTAAAGCCAAATTTTTCCACAAGATTTTCCGCCGTCATGCCCATATGGTAATTGTTGAAAATATCGGTTAAGCCGTCGTAAATCAGGCTGTCCAACAGCTCAACATTGCCCATTTTGCGCCCCCAACGCATATTTTTGGATAAAAATGGGGCTTGCGACATATTTTCCGTGCCGCCACATAAAACAATGTCTGCAGAGCCGCAAATTATGGACTGCGCCGCCAATTCCACGGCCTTAAGCCCACTTCCGCAGACCTTATTCACAACAAAAGACGGCACATCTTCGGGCAAGCCCGCATGAATCGAGATTTGGCGCGCCACATTCTGCCCCAAACCCGCTTGAAGCACATTTCCGAAAATCACCTCGTCGACCTGTTCGGGCGCAATTTTTGCCCGAATTAACGCCTCTTTTGCGGCGGCAACACCAAGTTCAACCGCCGATATATCCTTGTAAATTCCGCCAAAATTGCCAATAGGCGTGCGAACCGCCGCCGCAATCACAATTTCTCTCATAAAAATCACCTCCCACATATTATAACAAAACCCTTTACAAAACGCAATAGCTGTGTTATTTTTATACCAGAGGTGATTTTATGAAAATTTACCAGGTCGATGCCTTCACGAACAGGCTGTTTAGCGGCAATCCTGCGGGGGTTTGCCTGATTTACGGCTCTTGGATGCCTGTCGAGATTATGCAAAATATTGCGGCCGAAATTAATTTGCCGGAAACCGCCTTTGTGCTTGCTAAAGGCGGCGAACTTTTTATTCGCTGGTTTACGCCGACAACGGAAGTGCCGCTTTGCGGTCATGCCACGCTTGCGGCGGCTCATGTGCTTTTTAAGCACGAGGGATTTAGGGAAAGGGAAATTATTTTTCGGGCGGGCGAAAATGTCCTGAAAGTCGCGTATGAGGGGGATTTGTTGGTGCTTGATTTTCCTGCTGCTAAAATTTGGCAAATTGACCCCTGCGACATGGTAGATTGCTTTAATTTCAGGCCTAAGGAGGTTTGGCGAAGCGAGGACGAATATATGCTGGTTTTTGAGAATCAAAAGCAGGTTGAAGGCGCGGTTTGCAATTTGGGAAAGGCCGCAAAAATTGACCTTTTGGGGCTTATTATCACATCCCCCGGCATTGGCGGCATGGACTTTGTTTCCCGCTATTTTGCGCCAAAAATCGGCATTGACGAAGACCCGGTTACGGGTTCGGCGCATACTTTGCTCGTGCCATATTGGCGCGAGGTGCTGGGCAAGGAGAAATTTCGCGCGGCACAGCTGTCAAAGCGGGGCGGGGACTTGTATTGCGCGGCGGACGGGGCGCGCGTGAAAATTGGCGGGCGCGCCGTAACTTTTTTGATTGGTGAGATTTGTCTATGAATTTAGTTGAACTTTTAGAATCATATAAAAGTATTGCCATAATCGGGCTTGGGAAAAATGTTGGCAAAACCACGGTTTTGAATTATTTAATTAGGGAATTCCATGCGCGGCGCTTCGCGCTGGCTCTGACCAGCATTGGCCGCGACGGCGAGGAAATCGACGTGGTTACCCTCAAAGAAAAGCCCCGAATTTTTGCGCCTAAAAATACCATAATCATCACCACCGAGGGACTTTTGGCCCTAAGCCAGGTCAAATACGAAACGCTCTTAAAGACGGACTTTTTTACGCCCATGGGCCCATGCGCGGTGCTACGCACTAGCTCGTCAGGACTCGTCCAATTGGGCGGCCCGTCCATAGTTGCGCATATGGCCGAAATTCTGGCGAAAATCGAAGGTTTTGGCGTTGACAAAATTCTGATTGACGGGGCCGTCGGCCGCAAAAGTTTGGCGGGACTTGGGCAGGCGGCCGTGCTTTGCACGGGGGCGGCGATTGGCGGGAATATGGACGATGTGATTGCGCAAACGCGCCATGCGTCGGAGATGCTGACGCTGCCAAAAGCGCCCGCAACCGGTGGTTGCGTTTCCCTGAATGGTGCGGTTTCTGACCGTAGAATTCTTGAGCTGATTAACTCCGGGGCGAATCTAAAAGACAAACTCATTGTAGCAGAAAATCCCACAAAAATCTTCATTTCCCCTTCAACTTATGCTAAGCTAAAAATTAAAGGTGCAAGCCTGGCAGTCAAGACCCCTTTAAATTTGGTGGCCATAACCACAAACCCAACCACCCCAACCGGCGCGAATTTTAATCCCGCCGAATTCCTGGCAAAAATGCGGGAAGCCCTAAAAATTCCCGTTTTTAATATTTTAAAGGAGTGATTTAATGAAGAAGGCAGTATTTATTGCAATTACGGCATTTATGGCGGTTTTTATCGCCACGGTCGTTTCGGCAAATCCGATTTCCGTGGAAATTGACGGCGCGCCCGTTGTTTTCGAGGGGCAAGGCCCTGCCGTTGTGGACGGGCGCACTCTTGTGCCCATGCGCGCGGTGTTTGAGCAATTGGGCTTTCAGGTGTTTTGGAGGGAAGTTGAACAGCGGATTGCGATAACGGGGCATGGCTTTATTGTGGAGCTTACCATTGGCAACACAATGTTTACCATTGCCGGCAATCGGCAGCCCGATTTGGAAGTGCCCCCGCAAATTATCGGAGGCAGCACCATGGTGCCGATTCGCGCCATTTTAGAGGGCGTTAACCATGCCGTGGATTGGGACGCCGAAACGTCCACGGTAGTAATTACCACGCCCTTGCCACCAATTCCCGAGGACAGATGGGCGCCGCCCATGGGCCCTCTAAATGTCGTTTGGGCACACAATCGCCATCAAAGGGTCAGAAATGCATCCCCCGAAACCCCCGTCCGCCACGTCGTGTTCGCTTCTATGTCAATAGCCTTTGGCGCGCCGCGGCCCGATGCAACTACGGGGCTATTTGGCTTTACCCTTTTTGATGTTGACAATCCCCTATTTGAAAGCGATTATGAGCCAAGCAGGGTTTGGTGGTCGGAGAGGGGCTTTGAGCGCAATCCCTTTGCGGGGCTTGTAAGCAATCGCACTTATGTCCAATTTTCGGGGAATGACCATGCGGGCGTTCACCTTTATGTGCCCGCAAGAATCGATCCCACTTGGGGCAATGAAATTCCCGCAAGAACGTTCCTCGGCGTTGTGCGCGAGGCGCGGCTTCTGCCCTTTGAAGGCGGCACAATTGGCGAAATTGCCGTGCAGGGCAGCGACGACGGCCAAAATTGGACGACAATTTGGCGCGGCAGACCCGACCTTGATGAATTAAGCGGGTTTTATATCGCGCCTTGGTGGCCCATGCGAAATATTTATAATCGCGGCTATTCGTTTTTGCGCGTATATGCGCCGAATTTAAGCGAAATGGCCGCCGCTGTCGAAATTCACGGGATATATCACCATCTCACCCTGCTTTATGACCAAAGCGACCCAATTCCGCCGCCGCCGCATCGTGGCGACTTCGTGCGCGCCGGCTGGGATAGGCTGAATTTTTTAAGGGCGCAATTGTGGCTAAGGCCCTTTAATTGGAGTGAACATGCCGCAGACTATGCTCAACGCTGGACTGAAAGCCCCGAATCGTTAACCCGAGGCCACATGAGTATACCGTCAGGGACATTTGGCAATTCTTGGAGACAAAATCGTGCGAGCGGAGGCCCTGCATCTGCTATGATTGCTTGGATGAACTCTACGGACGGGCATAGACAGTCTGTGCTGAGCTCCGCCCCGGGGAACGCAGGCATAGGGCATGGCAATAACGGGCGGCAAACGTTTTCTTATCTTATTGTATATTAGCCCGGCCAAGCACGCCATTCCGCGCCCCTATCCGTCATTCCCGCGAAAGCAAAAATGTATGAGTTAGGCCGGAAAACAGCCCGAATACAGGTTCGTATCAAATGATACGAGCCTTTTTCTTTGTGGCAAAAAGCAGTATAGTGGAGCAAAGGGGGGCGATTAGATGGGAGTATATGGATATATAAGAGTTTCGACAGCCGAGCAAAGCGAGAATCGTCAGTTGGATTCGCTCCGGGAGCTTAATATCCCCGAAGGTAACATCTTTATGGATAAGCAGTCGGGCAAGGACTTTAATCGGTCGGCGTATCAATCCCTTGTTAAGAAGTTGCGGGCGGGGGATTTGTTGTACATAAAGTCTATAGACAGGCTGGGGCGGAATTATGAGGAGATTTTGAATCAATGGCGCATTTTGACAAAGGAGCTTGAGGTTGATATTGTTGTGCTGGACATGCTTCCGTTGCTGGATACCCGCAATGGTAAGGATTTAGTCGGAACATTTATCGCCGACACCGTACTGGCCTTGCTTAGCTTTGTTGCGCAAAAGGAGCGCGAGGATATTCGGCAGCGGCAAGCCGAGGGCATTGTCGCCGCTAAAGCAAGGGGTGTGAAGTTCGGTCGTCCTGTCAAAAAGTCCCCCGACAATTTTGCTAAACTTGTGAAAGCTTGGGAGCGGGGGAAAATGACTTATGAGGAGATTTTGGCGGAACAGGACTGAAAGAAAGCACGTTTTATCGGCGTTTGCGTGAGCTTCGAGCGACAAAACCCGGATAGCCCTACTGTCAAAAAGTCTACTTTTTGACAGTTCACTTATTGTTTCAATATTACCACAAGCAAATATAAATTGCAACACATTTCTGGGAAATTTTCGCAAGAATTTTCTCATCCATTGCCAATATTTGCCTGAATGGACTACTGTCAAAAAGTAGAGGTTTTGATAGTTGCAAAATAATCTACCGAATTGAGGGCGTAGAGCGTTGCTCCGCAACTCATAATAAGGCCACAAAGGGCGTTACGCATTTGTGAGCGAAAAAATAGGAGTGGTAACATGAAAAACATGAAAATAGCTGCAAAAATCGCGTTAGGCTTTGGCATTGTCCTTGTGCTGACATTAGCACTTGGCATTTCCGTGTTAATAACCAACACGATTTCCAACAACGCCTTAGCTGACGTGCATACACTTCAGGATTTTGAAGTTCACGCAAACGAATTTGATACGGCGTTCGGAAATGCGCGCATCGCCTCGGTTGCAATGATGTATGACTTGAGTGCCGAGGAATACAGCAATGCCGTGAGAAGCTATAACGAAGCAACCGCAATTATTGCCCTTATGCGCGATACCGCCGCGCAGACACCGCTACTTTATGAGTATGAGGATGACTTAAGCTATGTGCTTGGCGGGTTCTCAATTTGGCGGCGGCATATTGAAAATATCCAAACCTCTAACATCCGCGTGGAAGAACTGCGAGATGATTTTATCGTATTGGAAAACGCCGCGATAAATGCCGCCGCGCATGTTGTTGCCATGCAGATGCAAAACCTTTGGAACGACATAAACAATGAAGAACGAACAAGTGAGGATTTAATGCGGCGGCACGACAGAATTGACAATGCCGTGAATATCTCTGACACATTGAATTTATTGGCTGCCGATATTGCCAATACATTCGGCACGATGGATTTATCCATGCTGCCCGAGTTGCGTGAGGAAGCGGAAAGACTGTATGCCGCGATTGATATATATGTTGACAACAGCACACAACAGCACGACATAGATGCCGGCGAAGCCATACGGTCTGCGTTTATCGGAATAATGGCAGGGCTTGAAGAATTTGCTGTCTTGGCAGAACAGCGCGAAACCGAAATTACAACCACACGTACATATGCCGCATACTTACTTAGCACCGTAAACGCCTCACTTGATACAATCACGGTGTATCTTGATGATGCAATGAACTCTGCCGAAGCCGCAGGTCGGGTTTCAAGAACAATGGCTCTGGTTATGAGCGCACTTGCTTTAACTATCGGTATTTTCGTTGCCGTTGTTATTGTGCGCAGCATTTCCTCGCCGGTAAACCGCCTTGTAAAAATGGTAAACGAAGTTTCGTTGGGCAAGTTGAACGTGAATATTGACCGCTCAAGCCTTTCTACGGACGAAATTGGAATACTTACGCGGGATGTTTCTTCTCTTGTGGATGTTATACGCAGCATAGTTGACGACGTAAACCAATTAAACCACCAATTCGGCGTAGCGGGCGACATTGAATTTAGGGCGGACGCTTCTAAATATCAAAACGCATTTAGGGAAATGGTGGAGGGTATAAACGCAACATTGGCCAGTAATATTGACGACGTGCTAACCACTTTGGGCGCGCTTAATAGTATCGAGCAGGGCGATTTTAATGTAACGGTAAGTGATATGCCCGGCAAAAAAGCGATTCTGCCCGATACAATCCGCAGGGTAGTCGCCAATCTGCAAAATGTAAGCGCGGAAATTGATTCAATGATTGATGCCGCCACGGTCAAGGGTGATATGCACTTCCACATTGACCCAAGTAAATACAGCGGCGACTGGCGCGAACTTATGGAAGGGCTTAACCACATAGCCGAGGCCGTTGATGCACCCATTGTCGAAATAAGGGATATAATGGAAAACCTATCTCGCGGCGATTTCAGCAAAAAAGTGGAGGGCGATTACAAAGGCGACTTTAAGCAAATGAAAGACGCGGTAAACAATACAATCTCAACTTTATCCACCTATATTAACGATATTATCGAAGACCTTTCGGCAATATCAAGCGGCGATTTAACCACAGAAATTACCCGTGAATATGTGGGTAGTTTTGATTCCATAAAACAATCGTTGAATAAAATTTCCGAAACGCTTCACAAGACAATGTCAGAAATTTCTTCGGCATCTAACCAAGTTCTTTCCGGCGCAAAGCAGATTTCTCAAAGTGCTTTGGAATTAGCGGACGGTGCAGCACAGCAAGCAAGTTCCGTCCAAGAACTTACCGCTTCGATTAACATGATTAACGAACAAACCCAGAAAAATGCCGATAATGCCCAAGAAGCCAATGCCCTTTCCGACAAATCAACGGAAAGTGCTGAAATGGGCAATGACGCAATGAAGCGAATGGTTGATTCTATGAATCAAATAAAAGAATCTAGCAGCAATATATCCCGTATAAACAAAGTTATACAGGATATTGCGTTCCAAACAAACTTACTTGCCCTTAATGCCGCCGTTGAAGCGGCGCGGGCGGGAGAACAGGGCAAGGGATTTGCGGTAGTAGCGGAGGAAGTGAGAACTCTTGCCGCACGAAGCCAAACATCTGCAACCGAAACCACAGCACTTATCGAGG
>JAITMQ010000127.1 GCA_031277225.1 Clostridiales bacterium
GAACTCTAAACCTTTGCCCCAATTCATCCCTTTCGACATTCAATGCCCAATTCCCTGCGGCATCTTGGTTTGAAAACGCATACCAAAACCTTAAAGCCACTTGGGCTGATTCAACTGTCTCCAGCATATGATTAATCCCATTAAAATTAACACCCGTGGTTATATGAAAATCACTACGAGTAGATGTGCGGACATATTCATCCATCTGATCCCAAAATATTTGGTCAAACAGCCGTTGTCCGTGCACGTCCCTTACATCACTTGTGGGATCTATCAATATCTGCATAAATTGAGTTGTGCTGCGCCCCGGATCCCAAACAATCGGCGTGTCTGAAAATTGCGCCAAAAGTGGCTCAAGCGCGCCATTCATAATCTCCAAAGCGTCTCCGCTTCCATTCATGACAAAATTTCGCGCAGAATCGCTGTTAATCCAGTCCATCAATGCCTGCACTTGCTCTGCGCTTGGCTCTCCCCTAAAAAAATTCCTATTTTGCAAGGTTTCGGTTATAACCTGCGCCGAAAGTTGGCGAAAGGCGATAGAACCGTCAAAAAGTATCATTTGGTTAAAAGTGGCCGTATCCGCAATGCGGTCAATTTCTTCCATTAATTGGTAAATCTCATTTTGAATTGTTGTCCGATTGTCAATACTATAAGTGTCATTAGCGGCCTGAACAATAAGTTCGCGGGCGCGCTGAAGCAATTCCGTTATCGTCGAAAGATAACCCTCTGCCGTCTGAATTAGGCTTATGCCATCCTGCGTATTCCGCGCAGCTTGATTCATACCGCGAATTTGCGCGCGCATCCCTTCGGAAATGGCGAGCCCTGCGGCGTCGTCAGCGGCGGAATTGATTCTAAAGCCGCTTGACAGTCGCGCCGACGCACGGGCTTGATTATTGCCCACAAGCCCCAAATTTCGGTGCGAATTAAGCGCGAGGATATTCGTCCTCACGACCATATTTGACATTTTCACCACATCCTTGTCATTTTTATTTTTTATTCCAATTATTGTATCGGCAGGAAATGTGGATTACTTAACCCCAAAATCAATGCGGGCAGCATCATAAACGGCCTCGGCCACGGCTTTGGGTACGCGCATGTCAAGTGCCGAGGGGATGATATATTCGGCGTTTAGCTCATCATTTGCGACAAGCCCGGCAATTGCATAGGCGGCGGCAATATTCATTTCTCGGGTAATATCCTTCGCCCGCGCGTCCAGCGCGCCGCGAAAAATGCCGGGAAATGCGGCAACATTGTTGATTTGATTGGGAAAATTCGGCCCGCCCGTGGCAACGACGGCCGCTCCCGCCGCGATTGCGGCGGCCGGGTCAATTTCGGGGACAGGATTCGCACAGGCGAAAATTATCGGGTTTTTGGCCATGTTTGCAACCATTTCGGGGGTCAAAATTCCCGGCGCGGACACGCCAATAAAAATATCCATGCCGACAATACCCTCGGCCAGGCCGCCCGAAATATTCGCAAGATTTGTTTTTGCGGCCAAATTATTCAGCTGCTCGCTGCCATAATCCTTGCCGCGCGTGATAATTCCGCGCGAATTGGTCATAGTAATATTTTCAAAACCATCCATAAAAAGTAATTCCGCAATTGCACAGCCCGCCGCGCCCGCGCCTGAAATTAGAATTTTCGCGGTCTTTTTGTCGCGGCCTGTCAATTTAAGGGCGTTTATCAGCCCCGCCAGCGTAACAACGGCCGTGCCATGCTGGTCGTCATGAAAAATCGGAATATCGCACAATTCCTTAAGCCGCGCCTCGATTTCAAAGCAGCGCGGCGCGGCGATGTCCTCAAGATTTATTCCGCCGAAAGAACCCGCCAAAAGCGCGATAGTCCGCGCAATTTCCTCGCTATCCTTACTGCGCACACAAAGCGGAATTGCGTCCACGCCGCCAAAAGCCTTAAAAAGCGCGCATTTGCCCTCCATTACGGGCATGGCGGCCTCCGGGCCAATGTCGCCGAGGCCAAGAACGGCCGTGCCGTCGGTAACCACGGCCACGGTATTCCAGCGGCGCGTCAAATCATAGCCGCGCTCAATATCCCGCTGAATTTCAAGGCAGGGTTCGGCCACGCCGGGCGTGTAAGCGACTTTGAAGACTTCGGGGTCTAAAATATCCGCGCGCACAACGGTTTCAATTTTGCCGCGCCAATCCTCGTGCATTTCAATTGCTTTGCTCATGCTCTCGCTCCTTTAGACTTTGAAATATGCCACAAGCTCCTTTAGAAGTTGCGCCTGCGCGCTCAGCTGCTGCGCGGCGGCGGCGGTTTCTTGAGAAACGGCGGAATTGCTTTGCACAACCGTGGAAATTTGCCCAAGGCCGTTGCTGACCTGCTCTACAGCCTCGGCCTGCCCCTGCGACGAGGCCGAAATATTGTTAATTATTGTCAAAACTTCGTCGGCATTTTTAACAATAATATCCAAAGCCTTGGCCGTGGATTCGGCGATTCCGCTACCCGCGTCCACGCGGTCAAGCGAGTCTTCAATAAGCCCCGTAGTTTCCGTGGCCGCGCCCTGACTGCGATTTGCAAGGCTTCGCACTTCTTCGGCAACGACGGCGAAGCCGCGGCCATGTTCGCCCGCGCGCGCCGCCTCAACGGACGCGTTGAGCGCAAGCAAATTCGTTTGGAAGGCAATGTCTTGAATCGCCTGTATAATCTTGGAAATATTAGAGCTGGATTCCTTAATTTTAACCATGGCCTCAAGCATTTGCTTCATGGCCTCATTGCCCGCCTTGGCGTTTTCTGTCGAACGCCCGGAAAGCGCATTGGCCTCCTTCGCATTGTCGGCATTTTGCTTAGTTTGCGCGCTTATCATGGCGATTGAGGTGTTAAGCTCTTGCACGCTGCTTGCCTGCTGTGTCGCGCCATTTGCCAGCTCTATAGAGCTGACCGAAATTTGCTCTGCCCCCAGCAAAACCTGGTTGGAAGCCATGGCAATTTCCGACATGGTGCTGTTTAGACTGCCGCTGATATTGTTTAGCGAGTCCTTAATTGAGGCGAATTGGCCGACATAGGCGCGGTCGATTTTTTGGCGCAAATCGCCCGTTGCCAAATTCTCCAAAACGCGGTTAATTTCGGAAATATAGGAGGAAATTGCATCGCTGGTGGTGTTAAGCGTGTCCTTGATTACGGCGAATCCTCCGCTAAAGTCGCCTTCAACGCGGCGGCTAAAGTCGCCTTGTTCTATGGCTTTAAGGATTTCGACGGTTTCCTCAAAGGGCTTGCTGACGGACAACAAAACCTTATTGAGTTCTTCAACAATAGAAATCCATTCGCCCTTATACAGCGAGGAATCGAGGCGATAATCCAAATCGCCCCTTTGCGCATGGCGCGCCATGGTTGCGATTCCTTCGGCCAAATTCATTATGGCCGCGCGAATGGACTCGGCAATATCGTTAATATAGGCCTCTTGCCCCGGGAATTTGCGCAAAGTCGCGCCAAAATCGCCGTCAACAACCTGCTTAAAGAATTCCAAAACCTCTGTGCGGGAATCGGTTATGCCTGCTACGGTTTCGTTGATATTGCGGATAATCTCCGCATAAGCATCTTGATAGCGGGTCGCATCCATTTTATGCCTATAATTACCCACTTTAAATTCGTTGTACATGGTGGATATATCTTCCAAAATATTTGAAATTATTGTCAAATTCTGCTCAAATTCTTGGCTCAACTCGCCCAAGCCGAAGGAGGTGTCGCGATAATTGTCGATTTTTAGGCCTTCGCCCTGCGCAAGCGCAAGCGACGAGGCTCTAAAGCCCTTAACGGCCCTGCCGATTCCGCTTTTGACTAAGCGTGAGGCGGAAATTAACACAAAAATTGTTAGGCCGATTAGAACCGCAAAGGCCGTAATCATCACCATTGTAACCAGCGTATTCGTTGAAGCATTGATTATTGCGGCGGGCACAACGCTGACCATAATCCAGTCCGCGCCGCCCAAATTTTCCGACAAAACATAGGATTCTACGCCGCCTGCGGTCGTAAATGGAATAAAATCCTCGCCCGTCATAATTCTATGATAAATATCCCTGTAAATATCGTTATCCGTAAGATAAAACAGCCTGTCCGTCGGGGCAAGCGCGGGGTCGGGATGGGAAATGAATTCGCCGCCCGCGCCCATCAAAAACACATAGCCGCCGCCCTCAATTTCAAAGCGGCTCATAATCGCCGAAACCTCGTCAAGATTGATTACAAAGCCAACCGTGCCATATGTTCCGCCGTCAAGCTCCGGCAGATAACGACCCGCAAAAATTGCCCAAGATTGGCCGGTTATAGACCATTCGGGCGTTGCCGTTATTGCGGCAATACCGCGATTTTCCATGCCGACAATATACCAAGGCCGCCTATAGGAATACCAGCCGTCCGCCGGCGGATTGCCGTGGTTTGCAATGGCATATCCATCGGGAAAACCTACAAAAGCCAAATTGATGTCGGGATGATTTGCTTGGAAATTGCGGGTTATGCCGAACATAAATTCGCGCGGCACCTGTGTAACAGACAGAGCCATGCCGTCTATAAGGCTTTTAAGCTCCTCCAGCCAGTCGTCCACCTCATTTGCCATAATGACATTATTGGCGGCATAATTCTCGCGCACCTGCTCAACTATCATCCCTCGAATAAAGGTATTGACGATGACAAATAAAATCACCAAACCCCCAAGCGACAACAGCGCAATCCCCAATGTCAAACGTGAGGATAATTTCATTTTCTTCATTAATTCCACTCCCTTTGGCTTTTGTACTTACTGCACCTTATTATACAGCAAATTTTTTAATATTGCAATTGATTTTTTTCTTTGAAAATGTTATAATTATGGACAGAGAGTGGCAATATTGTTTATTAGGAGGGATTGTATGGAAAAATATCCTTATAGAAAGTCGGGAATTGGCGATTCTTCGCCCTATGTGCCAATAATTTCCGCGCAAATATATGATGCCATGCCCACAATTGAAGAACTTGAGGCAGAAGAGAGGCAAAATCGGGCGAAAAGGCGCAGAGAAGACAGGAAATTTAATCGCGCAATTGCCATAATTTTGATTTTTACGCTGGTTGGCGCGCCGCTTTTGGGCACGGGCGTCGGAATGGGCGTTTCGCTGGCCAATAGCTATTTTTTGCCGCGCCTGCTAAATGACGCCGCCCAGCGCGAAAATTTCGCATTTGACAATGTTCACACGCCGCAAACGCCCGTGGGCGCGTTTGAAAGCCCCCTACTCCACCGCCAAAACTATGTCGACCTGGTAAATGCCGTTAAACCAAGCGTTGTAACCGTTTCGGTGCGTATGCCGGCGGTTGGCGGCATGTTGGGGCAACTTCAGGCGCGAACCCGCGCCGGCACGGGCATAATAATGTATGAAACCACGTCCAGATACTATATTGCCACAAATGCCCATGTAATCGCGGGGGCTGCCGAGGTTGGCATTTCAATCGAAGGCAGCGCGGACATTCCCGCAATTCCCGTCGGACGCTATGACGACGCGGATTTGGCCATTATCGCCATCTATAAGGCCGACGCAATTCAAGCCGGGGTCTATAGCGTTGTTTTGGCGCGTTTTGGCGATTCTATGCAGTCGCAGGTTGGCGAAATTGTCCTTGCAATAGGAAATGCCATGGGCGAGGGCATAACGGTTACAAATGGCATTATAAGCGCGCTTGACATTGTAATCTATGTCGAAGGGCTGACGCTTGACGTTTTACAGACAAATGCCGCAATAAATCGCGGCAATTCGGGCGGCCCTCTGGTTAATGTTTTTGGTGAGGTTATCGGCATAAACACGGCCAGAATCGCCGAACAGCTGGCGGAGGGCATGGGCTATGCCATTCCGTCCCATGTCGCAAAGCCCATTTTAGAGCGCATTATGCACGAGGGGCCCGCCGCGCGCCGCCCGACAATAGGCGTTACAATTGACACGGAAGCCCCAACGGATGCGGGAATTATGGTGTTTAATGTCGACCCCGGCAGTCCCGCGCATATGGCGGGAATGCAGCGCGGCGATATAATCACGCATATTGACGGCCTGCCGATAAACTATTTTGAAGAAATGGTGGCATTTATGGAAACCCGCTCCATGGGCGATGTCGCCACCTTCACAATAAACCGAAACGCCGAAATCTTGGAAAAAACCATGACTTTAGGGGAATACCACAGACCGCGCTTCTAGGTTTATTAAGTAAAACAAACCCTTACTGAAAAATTCCTCAGTAAGGGTTTTTGGTTTTCTTTGATTTCTCTGCTGCTTATATCATTCTCAATCTAAAACGCTGCCTTCTTTGCGGTCTTTTTGAGAAATATTTGGTAAATTTTGTTGGTATAAACTTTATTGGGGTGGAAAAAATAACTTATACATAAAAATTTTGGCGGGCGGAGGTTGCTATGAACAACAAGGTTGAGATTTGCGGCGTTAATACATCCAAACTGCCCATTTTAAAGCCCTTGGAAAAAGAGGCTTTATTTGCGCGAGTGCAGCAAGGCGACCAAGAGGCGCGCAAAGAATACATCTATGGCAATTTGCGCCTCGTTCTAAGCGTTATCCAGCGTTTTAACAATCGCGGGGAAAATATAGACGATGTGTTTCAAGTGGGCTGTATCGGCCTAATCAAGGCCATAGACAATTTCGACACCTCCCACGGCGTAAAATTCTCCACATATGCCGTGCCTATGATTATAGGCGAAATTCGGCGCTACCTTCGCGATAATAATTCCATTCGTGTCAGTCGCTCGCTTCGCGACATTGCTTATAAGGCCCTGCAGGCCAAAGAACGGCTGATTAATCAAAATTCCAAAGAGCCGACGGTTGAGGAAATCGCAAAGGAGCTGGAATTGCAAACTCATGAGGTCGTTTTCGCCCTCGATGCCATTCAAGAGCCCGTTTCCCTCTTCGAGCCCGTCTATCACGACGGCACAGACGCGCTTTTTGTCATGGACCAAGTTTCCGACGAAAAAAACACCGACGCGCAATGGCTGGAAAATATCTCCCTCTCCGAAGCCATGAAACGCCTTGGCGACCGCGAAAAACACATCCTAACCCTAAGATTCTTCGAAGGCAAAACGCAAATGGAAGTGGCAGAAGAAATAGGCATCTCTCAAGCCCAGGTTAGTCGGTTGGAGAAGAATGCGCTTAAGAATATGAAGAAATATATATCGTGATATGCCTGTGGACAAGCGGTTCTAAACGCCTTGGACCGGGCATATTTTTTTAGTAGGCCTCGGAAGGGTCTATGGAGGGGATTGTATGGTAAAGCGCAGGGTTCATAGGGTTCATCGGCGGCGCGGGTTGGTGCTTGGGCTGGTTGTTTCGATTTTGCTTTTATTCGTGATTTCATTTTTTAATACATTGGTTTCGGGCGAGAATTTCGCGGAAAACGGCTATAGCCAGATTCTGCCGTTGACGGCGGAGGATTTTTTGCTGCCGCCACCCGCCGAAGAAGCCACGACAATTCGAATTTTCGGCCTAAACGATGTCGAATTTGATTTTTCGACGAATTATGACGACGTGCAAATGGTTTTGGACACGCTGTATCCGCGCGCGCTTGAGGTGGATTTGGAGGACTTGCGCAATCCCGCAACCCTGCGCAACAGCATGTATATCGTCGACAATCGCACGCTGTTTTTGCCCGAAATGTTTGATGTTGACCAAATGATTGGCCGCGATTTACGAATTAATCCCGAAAAAATAGGCGGCACAGCGCCCGTTGTGCTAATTTTCCATACGCATACCACGGAAATGTTTGTGGATTCCGACCCAAGCGATAAATATACCGGAATTGTGGGCATCGGCGCATATCTTACCGAGCTTTTAAACGCGCGCGGCATCCCGACCATGCATTATACCCGCCGCTTTGATATTGTCGACGGGCGTTCGCATATTTTTGGCGCATATGAGCGGCAAGAGCCGTATATTCGGCAGATTTTGGCGGATAATCCGAGTATAGAAATTATTATTGACATTCATAGAGATGGCATTGAAGACCCCGCGCCGCGCCTGATTACATATGTAAATGGCGAGCGCACCGCCCGCCTGATGTTTGTAAACGGCCTTTCTACGCGCAATGTGAACGGCGTGGCCGTGCCTATAGCTTATTTGCCAAATCCCAATCGCGCCTGCAATCTTGCCTTTTCTTTCCAAATGCAAATGGAGCTGAACCAAAGCCATCCCGGCCTAAACCGCCGAATTTACCTCAATGCCTTTAGATTCAGCACCCATTTTCTGCCAAAATCGCTTTTTGTGGAGGTCGGCGACCAGCGAAATACCTTTGGAGAGGCCATAAATGCCATGTATCCGCTGGCCGACGCCCTTGTTAATCTTCTGAAATAATTAAAATCTTTCGGTTAGGCTTGTGTTGAAGCGGCTTAAAATTACCAGCAGAATTCCCTGCCCTGCCAAAGATACTAAGGTGAAAAACGATGTGAATCTCAGCGCGGCCGCACCGGGCATTATGTCGTCGAAAACGCCCCTAAGTTCGGGAATTTCCCAAAAAAGATTGTCCAGACTCCCTTGCGCAAAATCGGCCGTGAAAAAGTTCATCATTGCGCCAAGAGCCGAAAAGCCGATTATAATCCACGCAATGACTATAAAGGACTTAACCCCGCGAAGCGGCTTAAAAATGTCGGTTCTAAGGCCTTCTTCAATGCCTTTTACCGCCCTAAGCAGCGCGATAAGGTAAAAAATTAAGAACAACACGGCCAGGCCAACGCCAAAAATCATCGCAAGGCCGCCAATTATCAGAAGAAGCCCCCATCCGTCAAAATTTCCGGCAAAAGTCAGAATTAGGCCGCCGATGAAGGTAAGCACAATGACCAAGCTCGTAACGACTATGCCGATAATTGTGTAAACCTTAACCAGCGTAAGCGCGGGAAAGGTTTTTTCCGGCAATTTTGGCTGTTTTGAGGCCGCAAAAATCAGCCACATCGCGATTATGGGCAGGGCGGCTATTGCCATGCCGAAGATTCCGGCGAAACTAAAGGTGGCGAGGGCATTAAGCACAGTCGCGCCCGAAAACATTGCAATGCCGATTAAAAAGAGGTTTGAACCCCCGAATTTATGTATATTTTCGGCATAAGAGCCCTCGTAGCCCGAAGGTGCCGGTGCTGCCGCCTCTAATGTCGGCGCGGACTGAATTTCGGCGGGCCGAACCCCGCAATTGGTGCAAAATTGCGCTCCCTCAGGAATTTGCGCCCCGCAATTGCTGCAATACATAAAATCATCCCCTTATAGAATTTGATTGACTTAAGCTTACTATAGAAATAATCCTGTGTCAAGTGTAATCTCGCTCGGCTGGTTGCTAATTTGCATTAAGGCCACTCTATAGAGTGCCCCCACATTAATTTCTCACCGCTTCCCTAAACACTTTATCGGAAATGACATCAACCACAACTATAGGCCCGGATTTTATCGACATAAATGTTTCATCGGCAAATTCGCGTCCGGATTTGCGTAATATGCCGTAATAAACCTCTAAAAGATTGACGACATTCATAAAAATGGCCACTTTCTCCGGAGATTCCTCCAATAATGCCTTTACAGGCTCCGCCCCGACTTCACGATTTAGCACAGCAAGCAAACCACAGGCATCCATGATATATCTTTTCACATGTCCAACTCCTTGTCCATTCTTTTTTGTTCCATAAACATTTCGGTTGTAAAAGTTCCTTTGGGAAGAAGCCCCCAAAGCCCCGAACCTTCCTTAGTTTTTGGCGCAACAAAATCCCTTATTGGCGGCAATTCTTCCGCCAAAACAAGCACAACCCTTGTATCATCGGGAATTTGCACAAAACCATCCTCCGGCACAAAACGCCCGTCTTGAAAATATCCCTTATAAGCCTGCATATAATCACCTTCCATAAAAAGAGGCACTCAAAAGAGTGCCCCCGCATTAATTTCTCACCGCTTCCGTCTTCACGCTTGCGCGGCTTGCTTTCATGGCTTCTTTCCATGTGTCGCGCATACTTCTGATATGGTCGCGAACTTCGGTTAAAATGGCCATGTCCTTTTTCATATTTGCCTCTACTAAGCGATTATATAGATAATCATAGAGCAAGTCCAATTGTGTCGAAATTTCGTATCTACTATTAAGGGTTAATTGAAATTCCCTAATAATATTCTGAACTTTAAGCATCATGTCATTTGTTCTGCCAAAGTCATTTTTTTCCAGCGCAACTATAGCCTGGTTACAAAATTTCAAAGCACCGTCATAGAGCATTAGCGTAAGCTCTTCTTTTGTGGCCGTAAAAACAGTGTTGTTCCTATAGGTTTCATAAGGATTATTATGCACTAAGAGCCCCCTTTCTACATCATCCATGGCTTACGCCATGAATGAATTATGAATTACGAATTATGAATTATGAATGGAAAAACCCTAAAGCTTCAAGCTTTTGAACTTAATTCATCATTCATCATTCATAATTCATCATTCCGGCCAAAGGCCGGATTGTTATGAGCTTTGGTCAAAAAGCAAGCCTGTGAATTCGGTGATTCTGGCGTAAAGGTCCAGGCGCGATTCGGGCGGAAGCTCTCTTATAAGCTCGTCCGTATTCGCGTCATAAACCGCAACGGTTACACGATTTGTGCCTTGGTGTACACCATAGGACAGTCTGAACGAACCGCCCGCAAGCGCGCGATTCGCGTCCGTAAACGCCCTTTCAAGCATTTGGTCGCTGACATCCTCTTCACGAAGCGTCGTAGTTTGCGGCATAGTCGGAATTTCTTCCTGCCCCTGCCTTTGCACGGCGGCATTTGCCGTCGGTGTTTGCGGCGGCGGCGCTTGCGTTGTCTGCTGCGGCGCATCTCTTACTTCTCTCTCCCTCACGGGCACTTGGTTGACCGTTTGCGACGTTGCAGCGCTAAGCTCGGGCGCCGGTCTTGCAGGAACAATCATCCCATTGCTCTGTAAGTTCACGTCCATGTCAATACCTCCTTGCGGGCAAAAGCCCATTTAATTTTTTTTATCAAAATAAAAACTTTCATGACCGTCAAAGTCATCAATATATTTCTCACTAAGCTCCATATTTTGGCGAACATTTTTTAAGCCGCCTTGCAAATGAATCTTAAGCTTTTCATAGGCCTTTATATTGGCTTCATCCAATATAAGCAAAGCCGCGGCCATCGCCTTTTGTTTTTCAACAATGGCCGCAAGCCTTTCGCGATATTTTTCGGAAACAAGACTACCCCCGGGGGGCAGACCCATGGCTTCGGATTCGGCCTTAAGAGCATCGTCAATTTTGCCGATTTGCCCAATAATGCCCTCGCGCTTTCCATAAAGTTTGGCGAAGGCCTCCGCCTCTCTTTCCATGTCGTCTTGCTCCCCCGAAAAATATTCATCTCGGGTAATCTTTAAAACCCGCTCAATCGCGCTATTCTTCTCTTCCATTAATTCTAAATATCTGGCGCTCATTATTATTGCCCCCACATTATGGAATCCCAGAACATCATCTGCTGATTTGCCTGCATCATAGCAACCTCAAGGCGGCTAAATTGCGCAAACAGCTGATTCTCTCTACGCTCAAGCCAGCGCAGGGTTGTGTCAATGCGTCTGTCTTGGGCATTTATGAGGC
>JAITMQ010000142.1 GCA_031277225.1 Clostridiales bacterium
AATAACAAATTCGATTGTAACATATTTCCCAAAATTACACAAGTCCTAATTTAATTTTCGAGCAAAATTATAATGCGGATGCCGTCGGGGTCGTGGCTAATGTATTCAACTTCGAGGGAAAGCGCCGCAAGTTCGGCCAAAACTTGGTCTAAATCCCTTTGTTGCAGCCGCGCAACGCCGCCCGCGGGGGCGACTATCATATCGGCGGGTTCGGCGGCTTCGAGTTCGAATTCGGGCAGAATTATGGGTGCGGGCGCGCGCCAGACCCAATCAAAGTCTTCGTCGACAGCGTTGTCGATATTGGCTTCGGCGGGCGCGTCGGCGACTGCCGCAAATGGCGTAATTCCGGGCGCAATTTGCATATTTTCCGCGAATTCGAAATATGCGTTCCTGCGCCCGCCGTCAAATGCGAAGACGACCAAAACCAGCAGGGCCGCCGCCGCAACCGCGCCAAATGGGCGAACGAATTGGTTTAAGCGGCGTTTGCGTGCGTTTGTTCGTGCGGCGCGCAACATTTTCGCCTGCAGGCCGGGCGGCAAATCCTGTTCGGGCAGCTCCCTAAGGGTCTGCACAACGGCTTGCAAATTCGAGAATTCAGCGCGCAAATTCTCGCAAGATTCCAGCTTTTGCTCGACCTCGCGCCTCTCCTCCGGCGACAACTCGCCGTCTATATATAAATTTAATCTTTCAGTCCATTCACGCATAAAATCACCTCATATATTTGACGAAATTAATTCAAATTTTGTTCCAACAATATCGCTTTAAGCTTCGCCCGCCCGCGAAATAGCCGCGACTTCACCGTGCCGGCCGGCAAATCCAAAATTTCCGCCATTTCGTCATAGGTTCGGCCATGTATGTCGCGCAAAATCACGGGCAGACGGTGGCTTAAGGGCAGCTGATTCAAAGCCGCCTCGATTTGCGCCGACAATTCTTTTTGTAGCAAGAGCAATTCCGGGCCCGCATCGGGGTCGGGCACCTGTTTTGCCGCCTCGCCGTCGCCAATTTCCAGCATTTCGTCCAGCGACTCATGAAGCCTGCCCTTGCGCCGCCGAAGCGCGTCCATGCAGGCATTGTGCGTAATTTTGCTAATCCAGGCCGCCAAAAATTCCTCGCCCTTGCATTTTGCCAAATTGCGGTAAATTTTAATGGCAACCTCTTGCGCGACATCTTGCGCATCTTCGGGGTTTCCCATGATTCGTTGTGCTAAATTGTATATTAATTTCTGATGCTTTAAAATGACTTGTTCAAATTTTAACATATTCCCTCCCCCTAGAAATACTCTTTGTACCATAATAAGAACATATAAACAGTCCAGATTTTGCGGCTATTGTCAATTTTTCCCAGACGATGCGCGTCCAGCAGGGCGACAAGCTTGTCCACATGGAAAAATTCCGCCGCATCTTCGGATTCAAAGGCCGCCTTAACGCGGGCATAGTAGGCATCGTCCCGCAGCCACAGGCGAATTGGCACGGGAAAGCCCAATTTTTTCTTGTCGGCCCATTTTGGCTTAAGACGTCGCGCCGCGGCCTGCCTAAAGGCCAGTTTTGTGCCCTTTCGCGACACGCGCAGGGGCGTGGGCAGGGCGGCGGCAATGGCAAAAACTTCCTTGTCCATATAGGGCACGCGGCCCTCAATCGAGTGCGCCATGGTCATCTTATCGGCCTTTAGGAGAATATCGCCCACAAGCCATAAGTGAATATCCAGATATTGCATTTTCGTAATATCGTCGTAACCCTTTGCTTTGGCGTAAATTGGGGCTGTAATGCTGCTAATTGGCATATTTGTAGGGATTTTCAACAAGGCCGCGCGTTCACTTTCGCTAAAGATTTTGGCATTGCCGATGAAGCGTTCCTCCACGTCCATGGACGCGCGGATTAGATAGTTGCGACCCTTGAAATTCGGGAGTTTGGCGGCCAGCGCGCCAATTGCGCGGCGCAGAAATTTCGGCAAAATTGTCAGCGGGCGCAGGGCCAGCGGCTCTTGGTAAATATTGTAACCGCCGAATAGCTCGTCCGCCCCTTCGCCGCTTAAAACGCCCTTAACATGGTCTTTTGCCACCTGCGACACAAAATAGAGCGCGACGGCGGCGGGGTCGGCCAGAGGCTCGTCCATATGATATTGAATTTTGCCCAGACAATCCCAATATTCCGCCGTTGAAATGACTTTGCTATGGTTTTCGATTCCTAAATCTTGGGATAATTCTTGGGCATAGGGAATCTCGTTGTAGCCGTCAAAATCGAAACCGACGGTAAAGGTGGCCGCGCCGCCGAAGCGGGCGGCTAGGAGGGAGGAGTCGACTCCGCTGGACAAAAATGAGCCTATTGGTACGTCTGAAATCAAATGCGCCTTAATCGAATCGCCGATAATGTCGTCAATTTCATCAACGCTTGTTTCGGCGCGTGGGGAAAATTCGGCCTGCCAATAGCGCGTAAGCTGCACTTTTCCGTTGATATAACGCATGAAATGCGCCGGGGGCAGCTTAAATACGCCTTTGAATAGGGATTCATTCAGTACAGAATATTGGAATGACAAATAGGCCGCCAGCGCGTCATGGTTTATGGCCTTTTCAAAGTCGGGATAGGCCGTAAAAGCCTTAATTTCCGAGGCAAAAACCAGTTCGCCGCCGAAAATGCCGTAGTAAAACGGCTTGATTCCGAAATAGTCCCGCGCGGCGAAAATTTCGCCACTTTCGCCGTCAAAAATCGCGAAGGCGAACATTCCGCGCAGCTTATTCAGCATACCCGCGCCAAATTCGACATAGAGATTTAGCAGAACCTCTGTGTCGGAATTTGTCGCAAATTCATAGCCGATTTCTTTCAGTTCATCCCTCAAAACAACATAATTATAGATTTCGCCGTTGAAAACAACGGAAAAACGCCCATCCGCCGTGGTCATGGGCTGATTGCCATGCTCTAAATCCAAAAAGGCCAGGCGGCGAAAGCCCAAGTTTATGCCGTTTGCGGCGAAATAACCCTCGCCGTCGGGCCCGCGATGGGCGATTTTGGCGGTCATTTCCCTAATCGAATCATATTTATTCCCTGTAAAACCTACAAATCCGCACATAATACTCTCCTTTTGGGGATTCCCGCTTGCGCGGGAATGACGTTTAGGCTAGGTCGCCAAAGCCGTTTTGGCGCAATGCCTCGTATAAGATTATACCCACAGAAACAGACAAATTTAACGACCGCCCCATATTTTTCATCGGAATATTCACAATCTCATATTTTTCCAGCAATTCGGCGGGTATGCCGCGGGTTTCGCCGCCGAATACTATAAAATCGTCTATTTGGTAGCTTATCTCGGTGTAGAGCCGCCCAATGCGGCTTTCTGCCAAAATCAGACGCGCGGCGGAATTTTTGGACAGAAAGTCGCTAAAATCCCTATATTCAAAGATGTCAATCTGATTCCAATAATCCAATCCCGCACGCGCAACGGATTTTTCATCCAGAAAAAAGCCCAATGGATGGACTAAATGCAATTTTGCTCCCGTCAAAAAGCAGGTTCGCGCGATTGCGCCCGTATTATGCGGGATTTCGGGTTGATAGAGGACGATATTCATCATATCTTGATATTATACAAAATTTGGTGGGGATTGTCAAAGCATAAATGCAGAAACTAGAAGCTAGAAACTAGAAACTAGAAAGGAAGTGCTTTATGAAGAGGTTTTTGGGGATTTTACTTATATTGGCAATTTGTGTTGGGGCGGGGCGCGCGCCGCTTGCGCTCAGCATTGATGCGCCTTCTGCCGTGAGTATGGAGTTGTCCAGCGGCGAGATTATTTTTGAGCAAAATGGGAGCGAGCGGCGCGCGCCCGCTTCTGTTACCAAAGTCATGACTATGCTGCTAATTTACGAGGCATTGGCGCAAAACCGCATTTCTTGGGACGATGTGGTTACCACAAGCGAACATGCCGCAAGAATGGGCGGCAGTCAAATTTATCTTGAACCCGGCGAAAAGCAGACGGTGCGGGATTTGGTGAAGGCCGTGGTTATTGCCAGCGCAAATGACGCGTCTGTCGCTTTGGCCGAATTTATCAGCGGTTCCGAGGAATCCTTTGTCGACTTGATGAATAAGCGCGCCGAGCAGCTTGGCATGACGGACACGAGCTTTCGCAATGCCTGCGGGCTGGACGCTCAGGGGCATTTTACGAGCGCGCGCGACATTGCCGTAATGTCCCGCGAACTGCTGAAAAATCACCCCGAAGTGCGCGATATTGCTACAATTTGGATGGACAATATTGTGCACAAAACCGCAAGGGGCGAGTCGGAATTTGGGCTTACGAACACGAATAAGCTTGTGCGTTGGTATGACGGGGCGACGGGGCTGAAAACCGGCTCTACGGGCGAGGCTTTGTATTGCCTGTCTGCGTCGGCCGCGCGCGGCGATATGGAGCTGATTGCCGTGGTTATGGGCGCGGACAATTCCGCGACTCGCTTTCAAGAGGCCATGAAAATGCTGGATTATGGCTTTGCGAATTATCGGGTTGTTAAGGGCGAGCTGGCGGGCACGGTTGTCGGCGAAATTCCCGTAAATAAGGGGAAAGAGCGGCAGGTTGCCGTCATGGTGCAGGAGCTGATTAGCAATGTAACCGAAAAGGGCAGCAATAGCGAATTGGAGCGGGAAATCATCATTTTTGAGGCCGTGGCCGCGCCCGTGGAGATTGGCACAATTGTTGGTGAAATAATCTACACATATGAGGGCGAAATTATCGGCCGCACGGCCCTTGTCGCCGAAGAAGCCGTGGAAAAGGCGGGTTTGGGGGATATGTCGCGGCGGATGTGGGAGATTTGGTTTAGGTAGATTGGGTTGGGCCGTTCGGCCCGGGGATGCCCACCCCCGAAAAAGACTGACGGTTTGAGCGGCTTGACCCCGCCCTGCATCCCCGGGCCGAACTATTGGCAAGCGGGCGCGCGCCGAGTGGGGCGGTCCGCAGCAGAGCTGACGGACTAAAGGTGGGCGGGA
>JAITMQ010000157.1 GCA_031277225.1 Clostridiales bacterium
CAAAAGATTTGCGAGGATTTTTGTCGCAAGGCGAAGGCAGAAAAAGCGCAGTGTGCCAAGGGCACATAAGCTTTTTCTGCCGAAGCATTGCGGCAAAAAGACCGCAAAGATTTGGCAAGGTTTAGTTGGGGGAGCAATACAAAGGTGGCGATTTTGAATCGTGGAGAGCGGCCCTTTACCAAGAATATTCCCGAGATTAATGTCGTTTCTTGCGGCATATGGCGACGAATCCAGCAGGGAAACTTTTAGCGGCGAACTGAATTATCAGTCCGGCATTTTATTTGCCTTGGTTTTTATCGGGATTTTTGCCTGGCTGCCATATATTCCCATAGATTGGCAAATACATCAATTTCCAACAATGGCCGTCGCCCTTAGGCTGGGCTTTACAATAGTCTGCATTTGCGCCATTTTGGCCCGCTTCACAAAAACCTTTCGACATAGGCCAAAGGCAATTCTATCCTTCGGCGTGGCCTATCTTTATTATGCAACCGCCCTAAAAGCCGCCACCGCCGGCCCGGAAATTTCCGCTTATATCGGCGGATTCGTCTTCATTATAATGCTGCCGATTTTTTTGCCGATAAGCCTAAAATTCAAAATAATCAACACAATAGCTTCAATTTTTATGTTTTACACCCTGGGTTATTTCTTCGGAGTGGATTTTGCGAGCATGAGTATTATGTATTCCGTGGCCGACCTAATTGTGGTTATGGTTGTCAGCGTCATATTTTCCTTTGGCTATAATGGCCTGCAATACAGGGCTTGGCGACAGCGGGTTAAATTGTCCGAAACGATAAATGCCCTTAGCGAGGCGCGGCTTACGAATTTGATGATTGACACGGCCCCGCTTTGCAGCCAATTATGGGACAGCAATCTTAATACCATAGACTGCAACGAGGCGGCGGTTCGGCTTTACGGCTTTAGGGATAAAAATGAGTATTTGGAGAGATTTCTTCGCGATTGTTCGCCCGAATATCAGCCGGACGGTAGGCGCTCCGATGAGAAGGCTCAAAAGCTTGTAAGTCAAACTTTTGCCGAGGGGCGAACTACTTTTGATTGGATGCACCAAATGCCCGACGGAACGCCAATGCCCGCAGAGGTTACACTTGTGCGCGTTGTTCACAAGGGCGACTATTTCGTTGTGGGTTATACAAGGGATTTGCGCGATATTGCAAGGCTTGAGGCCGAGGCCGAAAAGATTTATTACGACGGCTTGACAGGCATTTATAACAGGCGATATTTTGACGAAAAATTGCCGCAGGTTATAAAAACCCTTGCCGCCACGAATGGGGTGTTAAGCCTTATGATGGTTGACATAGATTTTTTCAAGGATTATAACGACAATTACGGACATAGCGCGGGCGATATTTGCCTGAAAATTGTCGCAAAAACCCTTTCCGAAAGTGTAACGAGAACCAATGACTTTGTCGCCCGCTTTGGAGGCGAGGAATTCGCCGTCGTTTTGCCCAATACCAATGAGGACGGCGCGCGTTATGTTGCGGGCAAAATGCTTGCCGACATACGAAGGCATAATATTCCGCATGAAAAAAGCTCTGCGGCCGATTGTGTAACCTTTTCCGTGGGAATTGCGACGGGTCGGGTGAAAGAGGGGCTTAGAGGGGAGGATTATGTCGAAATGGCGGATGAAATGCTGTATAAGTCCAAACAGGGCGGTCGCAATAAATTTACTCTAGGCACTTTATAATTGGAGGAGTTTTATGAATAAACTTGCAGCAAGCCTGCTTGTGCCGATTATGGCTTTGGCACAATTGGCTTTTACCGACATAGGCGGCCATTGGGCCGAAACCTATATTAATTATGCCGTTGAAAACGGCCTTATGGATGGCATTGCCGATGGGCTTTTTGACCCGGACGGCGATTTTGTCATAGACCAAGCCGCCGCCACCAGGGCGGAATTTTTGCGGATTTTGTCGCTGGAGTTTGACCTGCGGGACATGCCCCGCCTAAACACGGTAAATTCCCTGCCCGACATAACAATTGACACGCCGTTTTTCCTTGAAATTGTCGCGTTTTACGAGGCGGGAATTGTGGCGGGAAGCACAATTGACGGCGTGGAAAACAGCTTTGCGCCTTTTGCAACATTAACCCGTGCACAGGCCGCGGCGATTTTTATGCGAATAATTGACATAGAACGCCGCGTTTCGGGAATTACATATGGACAGGAAATTTCGGCGCGTCTTGCGGGAACGGGCAGCAGCGGCTTTGGCGACGGGGTGGCGGAACTTGCGTCTTTTACCCTGCCTTCAAGCTTGATTGTTTTGCCAAATGGTGATATAATCGTATTTGATACATTTAACAATGCCATTCGCATAATTAGCGGCGATGCAGTAACGACCATGACAGGCCAATGGCTTGGAATCGATGAAAACCGCTTCTCGCGCGGCTCTTTTAGAGATGGCGCGCTTGCCGAGGCTTTGTTTGACCGCCCTGCGGCCGGCGTAATCAATGCCACAGGCGACCTCTTTGTTGTCGACAGCCAAAACCACAAAATCCGAAAAATAAGCGGCGGCGAGGTTGCAACCTTTGTCGACGAAGGGATTTTGAACACGCCCATGGCAATTGCAATTGACGGCGCGGGCAATCTCTATATAACCGACACCTTAAACGCCGTCATTCGCAAAATCGACACAGAGGGGAATATTAGCACAATTGCGGGCGTTTTAGGTCAAGAGGGGCATTTAGACGGCCCGGCCGAACAAGCGCGCTTCCGCCAGCCCGCAGGCATTGCCGTAAATTTCGACGGCAGCGCGATTTATGTCGCCGACACGGGCAATCATGTCATTCGCCACATTGAAAACGGCATTGTTAGCACCCTTGCGGGCATGACCACCGAAATCAACGAAGACGGCGGGCCCATGGGCGGCTTTGCAAATGGCGCGCATAATGAGGCCATGTTTAACCTGCCGAAGGGGCTTGCGCTTGCGGACGACATTCTTTTTGTGGCGGACAGCGGCAATAATATGATTCGCGCCATTGCGCAGGGCTTTGTGTTTACGGCGGCGGGCACGGGCGAGCCGGGCGACAGAGTCGGCGGAATCTTGACTACCGAATTTAATCAGCCGGCCGGAATTTTTTGGCATGACGGCGTTTTATATATTGCGGATACTACAAATAATTTAATAAAAACAATCATTCCTAATAGGGGGGAAATTCAATGAGAAGAATAATTTCTGCACTAATAGTATTTCTTCTGGTTTTTCAAGTTGCCACGCCCGTTTTTGCCGCCACACAGACGGCGAGAAATATCGTAATCTTCGAGGTTGAAGGCGAAGAAGCGACCATGACAAGGGGTGCGGCGCGCTCTTTTGCGGCGCGGGCAAATCAGCGCATGGGCAATGGATACACGATTTCCACGGGGCGCGATTCCTTTGTGTGGCTGCTTTTGGACGAGGATTCCGTGGTTAAAATTGACCAAAATTCCAAAATCCAATTCGGCAATGCGAGGGGCAATAATCTCTCAATTTCGGTGCTAAGCGGCGCAATTACGACAAATACGGCCGCGCAAAGCGCCGGGAATTCCGTAAATGTTCGCGCGGGCAATTCTGCGCTGGCCGTGCGCGGAACGCTTTTTGTTGTCGAAAATTTGCCCGATAATCGGGTTGTGATAACCATGCTGGCGGGTTCGGGTTCTGTGAACGATATTCCGCTTGAGGCGGGCGAATTTTTGCAGATTTTTGACACGGAGTCCGAAAGGGTTTATGAAACCCAGACTTTGGTAATTGACCAAGAGCTTAGTTTGTCCGTTTTGACGGCCATTTTGGATAATATTTCCTATGTGATTGAGGCGGGGCTGATAGATACCGAGGCCGCCGAAATTGTGATTGCGCAGGTTGAGGAGCTTATGCAGGAGGCCATTGAGGCCTTGGAAGAGGAGAGAGCGGCGAGGGATGCGGAAATTGAGGCTGAGGCCGAGGCCGCGCCGCCCGTGCCGGAACCGACTACGCCGGCGGCAACTCCTCCTGTTACGGAGCCGGAAACGGAACCTCCGACTGAACCACCGACTACGCCACCACCTACTGAACCGCCTACTACGCCACCACCGACTACGCCACCACCGACTGAGCCGCCGACCGAGCCGCCGCCGAATCCGGATGATGTTGCTATTGCGGGCGCGAGAGCTGCCATTGAGGGCGCGGTTTTTGGTGCGATTCAGGCGAATGTTGGGAATGTAGACCAAGCTCGTGCGGTTGTGCAGGGTGTTTTGGATGGGCTTGAGCTTCATGGCACGGCTGTGGAGATTGTTGATGGTGCATTTACGGCCGCTACAGCGGGTAACGCTACAACGCCAAATGGCACAAACGGCAGCTTCACCTTCACCGCCGAAATAAATAAAACAGCAGGAACGCAGCAAATAACCAATCAACTAACCCTAACCATAACCGCCACCCCCTACGACCCATCAATTCAAGCCAATATCGACATAACGAACGCCAGAATCGCCATAGAAGCCGCGACTTTTAGCGCAACTCAAGCAAATGTTGGCGATATTGCCCAAGCTCGCGCGGCTGTGCAAGCCGTTCTGGACGGCCTTAATCTGCACGGCACGGCTACGGAGATTGTTGACGGCACATTCGCCAACGCCACAGCAGGAACAGCCACCAACCCGGCCGGAACGGGCGGAAGCTTCGCCTTTACAGTCGAAATAAATAAAACAGCAGGAACACAACAAACCACCAACCAACAAACGCTGACAATTTCCGCCACGCCTTACGACCCCTCAATCCAAGCCAATATCGACATAACGAACGCCAGAATCGCCATTCAAGCCGCAACCTTCGCCGCGATTCAAGCGAATGTTGGGGATGTGGCTCAAGCTCGCGCGGCTGTGCAAGCCGTTTTAGACGGCCTCAATCTTCACGGCACAGCAACGGAGATTGTTGACGGAACATTCGCCAACGCTACAGCGGGAACAGCCACAACGCCAAACGGCATAAATGGCAGTTTTGCATTTACAGTCGAAATAAACAAAACAGCAGGAACGCAACAAATCACCAATCAACTAACCCTAACAATAACCGCCACGCCCTACGACCCATCAATTCAAGCCAATATCGACATTACAAACGCCAGAACCGCAATAGAAGCCGCAACTTTTA
>JAITMQ010000005.1 GCA_031277225.1 Clostridiales bacterium
TACTTGACATTAAAACGCGCAAATTCTCAGCAACGGCTCTTTGAGTTGACCTTGGGCGAAAAGCCTCGTAAATAACAAGGGCATTGCCGTCGTTTAAGGCATTTTGCTGCGCCGCATAGACCTTAAATGCAGTAGAATATAATATGGGAACTATAAACTCTTCACGGTCTAAGCGCGAATTAAAGCTGCGCGCATGATATAGCTGCCGGCCTGTTATGGTCGGAATTCCGTATCCGCTGGACACTTTGACAGAAATAGCGGCATTTGAGATATTGTAGATAATAGATGGAATTATATCGGGAAGATTTATGAAGCAAGCCTCATGCCGCACCCAGCCGCTATCGCCGCCAAAGAGATATATATACCACCAATCTTCATATTCTTGAACAATTGTAAAGGCAGTGCCTGCTGTAAGAGCGCGAGCAAAAAAGGCCGTATCATCCGGATAATTACGAAGAGGGATAGACACTCCGGCCCAGCCTGTCGCGCCATTTATCGGCAGCTCAAAAGGGCCTTCTCTTTCGGGCAATTCCAATAGAGGCAGCGGTTCGGGATTCACCGGGTATTCGTTGTTTTCTGCGGCGGCGGCGGGCACTGCTTCTTGATTCCCTCCGGAAAAAAGATTAATATTGTCCAAATCCACCATCAAAAGCAGTATAAAAATGCTTAATGAAAACCCCAAAATTATGCCGCCCGCCGAAATACCCGCTATGCGCAAGAATCTCTTCATGTCCATTTCACCACACCCTTTATGTCAACAATAATATTATTGCACGATAATCACAGTCCGCATATCCGGATTCCAGTCTGCGCTTGCTCCGGTAGCTTCCGCCACAAAACGAATCGGCACCAAAGTGCGGTCATTTATAATTTGCGGCGAAACATCCAAATGGAAATATTCGCCATTAACAGCGGCCAAATAGTTTTCTATGGTAAGGCTGACAATATTGCCATTATACAAGGTTGCCGTAATTGTTTGGTTTTGTTCGTTCCAATCAATTTCGGCTCCCAAGGCCTCAAAAATGGCGCGCATGGGCACTAAAACCCTGTCATTTACCATTACCGGGGCAACATCGAATTCAAGGGCATTTCCGTTTAATTGCACATGAATTCGCCTTGCTTCGGCGCGGGCCACAGCCTCGTTAAGCCCCCAATTAAGCAAACGGTGGGTGTCTCCATAGCGCCCGTCATTATTTGAATTGCCCATAACAACGGTTATAACCCTATGCCCATCCCTATAGGCCGAGGCAGAAAGGCAAAAGCCCGCTTCTTGCGTTGTTCCTGTGCGAAAACCGTCTGCGCCTTCAAAAAACCATTGTTGATCGGGACGAATAAGTAAATTTGTATTATTGCGGTCTGTACCCACCTCGCCTTGAAAACTTACGGCATTTTGGCCTGTAATTCGAAGAATGTCGGGATGTCTGTATATAAATGTATATACCAAGCGACCCACCGTATAAGCCGTTGTACGATTAGCGGCTGCCCCTCTGGGGTTGCCCCCATGCGGATCCACAAATTCTGCCCAACCTCCAAGGTCTTGCGCCACTCGATTCATCATTTGAGTAAAGTTTGCAACACTTCCCGCAATATGTTCTGCAACAGCAATGCAAGCACCATTTGACGACGGTAGCATAATCACTTGCAACAATGTGTCTACACTATGTTGCGCGCCCGCTGTCAAATGAATATTTTGATTGCCCTGCAAAGTGGTGCTGCGTGAAGCATTTGCCGCATTTTGGCTTATAGTAATCATGGTGTCCAAAGACAGTCTGCCGGCGGCAATTTCCTCATAAACTATAAAGGCCGTAAAGGCTTTTGACATGCTGGCAAGGCCGCGGCGCACATTGGAATTTCTTTCCCACAAAACCTCGCCCGTTGCAAAGTCAATTACAATTGCAGCACCCGTGCCGGGTACATTTTGCGAATCTCCAACCAGTATGCCGCTTGGTTGTGCATTTACCAAATCTGCATTAACACCATTGTAAACCATTATTGCACAAAGTGCAACAGCAAGCAATCTAAAGAACTTTTTCATCACAATCTCTCCTTTTTAGTTTCACTCAAAAAGCTGATTAATTTGGGAAATTAATGCTGCAATTTCTTGGAATCTTACCCTTGTGCCGGGCGGCGGCGTAACGCCATCCCCCGCAACACCCCATTCGGACATGATGATTAATATGTAAGGCGAATCCGAATATACAATTGCCATGTCATGCATTGCTCCCGCCCAAAGGCCATATTTGCTTGCAGTTTGATGCCCTCCCTCAAGCCTTACAAAGGACACGACGGAATTTATTAAATCATCCCTCAATCTTTGTCCGTTTTCGCTGCCCGATTCTATAAATTCGTGCATCCATCGGGTATATCCAATAACGTCATTTAAAGACATCATCATATGGCGCGCCACATTTTGCGTTCGCCCGCCCGAATCCCTTATAAAATTGCGAAAACCATCCGGCCCGTATATATTCCACAACATTTGAAAGGCCACATTGCAAGAATGGGTTATATTATATCGCAGCAAATCTTCTTTAGTAAGAATGGTTCCAAAGGGCATATGCCTTATAGCCCCCGAACCCCGCCGATAATTTGCTTGTCTGTATGTAAAAGTTTGAGCAAGATTAACCCGCCCCGCATCCGCCATTTGATATATCCACAACGCATAGGGTGCCTTTGTCAGGCTTGCGGCATAGTACAGCCTGTAAGGATTCCAAATAAAACTATATCCATTTTCGATATTTTCATAAAATACCGAAATTTGATTGCCATGCCGCCGCAGCACCGTTTCCAAATCAGCCCTAAGGCCTTGCAAATCTCCAATTAAATTTACCCACCCTATGCCGTTATAAGTAGGGATTAAAGCCCAATTAAGCCCATACATTTCATAAATTGTAACGACTTGGCCAAAAAACCGCCCAATTTGGCGGGACATAAAGTCCGGCTCTTCAAATACACTAAAAGTATGTGGAATACGAAGCTGATTAATATTAATCCAAAAGTTTCCATTGTGTATAGCAATTAAAACCCAATTGCCGTCCTCGTGTTCTTCCACAACATATATGGCCTGCGGCCCAAACACCTGCAGCGGCGGCGATTCAAAAGTAGGTTCGGCATATATGGCAAAATTCCAAGCCATAACCAATTGCGGTCGCTCTGTGTCGTTGCCTTCCCCATAAATGGTTACAGAAAGGGCAAAAACCGCCAAAAGGCTTAATAATAAAAATCTAAAAATTCTTTTCATTTTTTCCTCCTTTTTTCCTCCTTAGATTTTAGAGCAAATTTTAGTGCAAACTCCATTGTAAAGCATTGCCAAGCATTTGTGTGTGCCATATACTGTCCAAAATGTGCCGAAATTCGTCCAGAATCGAAATTATATTGACATAAGAAAAAAATCCTATATAATTTAATATAGGACATTTTTTGTCCAAAACTTTTGAAAACTTTTTGAAAACAAGGGGGTGTTCAAATTGTCGGCATCGATTAAATTAGCTCGCAAAGGCGAGGTTATCAAAAAATTACGCAGAGAAAAAGGATTGACACAAGACAAGATGGCCAAAGCACTTTTTATAGGAAGGCGGCAGCTGGCGCGCTTTGAAAGCGGCGAGGCCGAACCAACCGTTTTGCAATTTGCCACTATGATGGAAATGCTGGGCCAGCCAACCGGCGATTTTTGGCTTTATTACCTGGAAAGCAATGACTATAAAGACTATATAACTTATCGCGAAGTTCGCCGACTCTTTGCAGAAAGAGAATATGACGAATTAAAGCCCAAATTGGACACAATCGAAGCAAGCCCGCTGTATGAAAATGGCTTTATTGCACAATTTATTCAATTTATACATCTAGTTCTGGATACTCCGGGGGGGGGGGGGGGGGGGGCGCGCCCCGGCGGGCCCGGCCCGCCCCCCCCGCGCAGAGCGCGCAGCGATCCCGGATCG
>JAITMQ010000151.1 GCA_031277225.1 Clostridiales bacterium
ATGCTATAGCTAGGCAATAGGCGATTGCGCCTAAAGGAAGCAAAGTGTCTGGTGATTGATATTGCGCTTGCAAAACAAAATTTCAAATTCTATCCTTGTCATTGGTTAACAATCTCTTAAAAAGACCGCCGTACTCTTAGTCAACACACACCCGGCTTCCTAAATCCTAGATAAAGTCCGACACCTCATTTTCTTTCTCAACGAAATTCACAACTTCCACATCATAGTCTTCGTCAAAAGGGTCGATATAGCTATCAGCGATTTCGGAAAGTGTAGGTTCGATATTGCTCCTACCTTTAAGCTTATGATAAGCTTCCAGCAAATTCGGGATAAATTTTATTCCCCATTCCCTTGGGATAGTAACAGGATTAATGCCATAATTTGTTAATTCACGAATTCGACTTCTAAATTCTGACAGAGAGAAGCCCTCCCCAAGGGCTTTCTCTTTTGCGTTGTTTACACCCCTTGCTTGGTTAATAAAGTTTAGTATGGCTATCATCCGAGCTTTTTTGTTCTTCTTCATAGCGGAGTTTTCTATGAATTTTACAGCTTTTTCCAAGGTATGATAATTTCCACTCATAACGGTTTTACGGAAGTAGTTTTTTACAGTTCGATTTGCGACTTCCTCCGACAGCATGACAGGGTATTCCGAGTTCTCGTAGGTCAAAATTGATACAGTAGTCAACCCTGCTTAATTTATGCCCAAGAAACGGGAAAGGACTGCGATAATTCCCTAAATCACAAGAGAATCTTTCCCTCTCAAGATTAAAAGCGTGGGAAGCCCTCCAAATATCCTCGGTAGTGGCGGCAGTAATATAGTCGGTAACTCCTCCCAGAATTGTTAAGGACGAGGGGGTTGCTATTGAGGTTATATCGGCTCTGGTCGATGAAATGGAACGGAGAACGAAAATGTTACAAGACGAGCTTATTGACGAATTACGCCAATTACCAGCTATTGTCTGTGTGATTGATGAATTTATCTCGCTACTAAAAAATATTGAAGACAGAGAGGAAAAAGAAACCCTAACATCCGATATTTCAGCCCTATTAAGAAAAGGTCGCCATGTAAAAATACACATTGTGCTAGCTTCACAAGAGGCCCGGAAACAAGACATGGAGATAGTTCTAAATAATGTCAATGCTCGCATGGCTTTCTCCTGCTCGGATTTCTACTGCTCCAGAGCAATACTTGGTGAGGCTGGTGCGGAGAAGCTTACAGGTAGGGGCGATATGCTTTTCAAATCTCCAGAAAGTTTGAAGCCGGTTCGCTTGCAGGGTGCCTATATTTCCGATGAGGAAATTGAGGATTTGTTGGTTCGCTTAGACCGAATCGACCACGATTCCCGTAACAAATTCGTGATTCCTGAATTTGAAATGTGTTCGACATCCCAAGAAGCCCCATTGTTTGGCATACCTACGCCCGTTACAAAACAACCCAAATTAGACAGCAAGAGAAAGAAGCTCGCCGAAGTAGTCTTATGGACTTTGGGATGCGATACGGTATCCATCTTGCAGATAAAAACCCAATTTAAGATGGGAAACTCGGCTAATGACATTATGGAGGAACTGCATAAAATGGGGCTTGTATCAGCTAAATTTGCAAATCAACCGAGGAATGTAATCCCTAAGTCGGTTGATGACGTGCCTAATGAGGTGATGGAGCTACTCCTTAGCTTTGGGGTTTCAAAGGATGATATTGTTAGTGTGATGAGGCAACGAGATACCGAAAGCTTAGGAGTTGCTAAAGACTTGGATACGGAAACCATAGCAGAGGAAACCTCTGCTATACAGCTGTTAGAGTGAGGTGAAGATATGGAAATTGGAAAACATGCTACAAAGGCTATCTCACTGGATAACTACGGTGATTTGATGACCACTGCTGATTTGTCAAATTTCCTTGGCGTGTCAAAGCAGACGATTTATAAAGAAATCAGAGAGGGAAAATTTGGCAATCCGATAAAATTTGGTCGGGAGTTTAGGATACCAAAATTATACATAGTACAGCGTTATTTAAGCGGGTATCAAGAATAAAGCTTGTTGCAAGGGTGGTTGTTTTGTGCTATAATCGTATTGTCAAGTATAGCATGGATAGCCACCCTGTTTATTGAAAGGAGTGTTTATCTATGACTGGTAGTATACAAACTAAAACTAACAGAAAAAATTATTTCGCCGTCATCAATGTTTATGACGAGCATGGAAAGAGGAGGTTAAAATGGATTGATACAGGAATCCCAACAAAAGGGAATAACAAGCGGCTAGCCAATAAAAGGCTACAGGAGATTTTAGTAGAATATGCCAATAGTGGTATTGATGTAACCAAGGACGAGTATTTCACGGACTTTATGAAGGACTGGTTGGAGGTTTTAAGGAATTCCATAGCTCCAACCACCTATGACAGCTATTCAATAATTCTTAATAACCACATTCTTCCATACTTCGAGAGGAAGCGACTTAAGGTAAAGGCTGTATCCCCTGCGGTTGTTCAAGCTTATGTTAGCGAAAAACTAAAGAGTGGCCTGTCATCCAACACAGTCAGAAAGCACCTTGCGAATATCTCCAAATGCTTAGATTCTGCCGTTAAACAAAATATCATAGCTTTTAAGGATTGAAATGCCGAAGAAGGTTAAGTACACGGGAGCTAAGCATTACAACGAGAGGCAGATTGAGCAGCTGCTTGAAATTTCAAAGGATAATCCCTTGGAAATTGTGATTAAGCTGACCTTGTTCTATGGTCTTCGCAGGTCGGAGGTTTTGGGTTTGAGGTGGAAGTCGGTAGACTTTGAAAACAAAACTCTCGCTATCAATCACACCGTAGTAACCATTGGTAAAAATACCCATATGCGAGACCAAACCAAGAATGATAGCAGCTTTACCGTATTTCCGATTCCAAATGAAATTATTTTAGAATTGGAGAGGTGGAAGTGCAAACAAGAAGAACTGAAATTATTGCAGCCAAATGACTATCAAGACGAAGGATATATATGCACCAAACACAATGGTGAGCTAATATCACCCAACTTTGTTAGTCAGCACTTCAAAGTCCTGTTGAAAAGGAATGGTATGCCACACATCCGTTTTCACGATTTGAGGCATAGCTCAGCATCTTACCTAAAAGCTCTTGGATTCGACTTGAAAGATATTCAGGTTTGGTTGCGTCATAAAGACATACAGACCACTTTAAATTTGTACACACATCTTGACATGGAAGCCAAGACCGGGATTGCCGACAGTTTGGATGCAAGATTTAAATCCTTCCAAAACCAAGCTAAATGCTAGACGGATTTAGGAAGTGTTAGACAAAGTGTTAGACAAGAGGGTTAATTACCTAAAATTTGTAAAAAATATGGGCTTTCTGGCTACCCAGGAAGCCCATGATTTAGGGGATGCGGTTGACAGGACTTGAACCTGCACGTCCTTGCGAACATAGGAACCTGAATCCTACGCGTATACCAATTCCGCCACAACCGCAACTTTTAACATTATACCAGAGATTTCGGAATTTGTAAAGCTAAATTTTCTTTCGCCTTTTGCGAGGTTTTGCGGGGCGGATATTGGCCAGAAGCATATTTCTGGTTTCAGATTCCGACAAATTTCTATAAAGTTTGCCATCTTTTGCAATGGAAATTGCACCCGTTTCTTCGGAAATTACGAGAGCATAAGCGTCGCTGGTTTCGGAAACGCCCACGGCGGCGCGATGCCGCGTGCCAAGCTCGCTGGCCAGATGCGCCGTGGTCAGCGGCAAAATGCAAGTGGCGGCTTTGGCGCGGTTTTCGCGAACAATCACGGCCCCGTCGTGCAGCGGGCTTGTGGTTTCAAAAATGCTTAGCAGAAGTTGGCTTGTAACGACGGCATCAAGGGCAATTCCCGTGGCCTCAACGTCGCTCAAGACCGTTCCCTGCTCAATTACAACAAGGCCGCCCGTCCTCACCTTGGACATTTTCGACGCAGCCAAAATAATTTCCTCAATCATATGCGTGGAATTTGCGACGCGCTCCTCTTCGGGATTTGTGATGAAAAACGGGATTCGGCGGCCTTTTCCGAGGCGTTCGAGGGCCTTGCGAAGCTCGGGCTGGAATAAAATTACAAGGGCGATGGCCGCCCATGGCACAATTTGGCTGATAAGCCATCCTGTGGTATACATTCCCAGTAAAATTGTGGCAAGATAAATTAACGCCAAAATCACAATGCCCTTAAAAACGCCCCAGGCGCGGGTTTGGCGAACCCAGCCCAAAAGCTTGTAAGTGGCAAAGGCCATTAGCGCAATATCCAAAAACGAGCCGAGGCCAAAGCGCGGCATAACAAAATCCGGTAATAAATTAGTAATCTGCTCCGGCATTTCGCCGCCTCCTTTGCTAATTTCTTCTAATCCGGTAGCTGTTGATGCCCACATTTTGAACCTCGAAGCCTTCGTTAAGCTCCAAAGTCCATGTCGGGGTTCTCACAATATTCCCATCAATTTCCATATCGGCGGCGGAAACCCAATGGCCGAAATCTTGATGACGCGTATATCCCTCATTAAGGGCAATTTCTCCCCACGCACCGGTCATAGTAAAACTTCCGTAAAGCACCATCTGAGGCAAATTTCCCTGCTCAAAAAACCAAAATACTTCCATAAAAAAATTATCGCGAGTATGGCTGTCATAGGTTACGGCTCCGTCCAAAAGCAAAATTGGATTGCCGGCAAAGCTGTCTACGGCACCTTGCCTAATTTCATCAACGCGAGCCAGCCAAGCTGATTCTGTTGCTACTATTTCGGAATATCCGTAAAGCTCTAAATTTATTTGGTTAAAATCCCTTAATTCATTGATATTCAGCTCATTGCGAAGCAATTCCGCTAAATCGGTATTCCCTCTGATTCCGCCTGTCCAATCTGCGCCAACTTCTTGCAACAGCAAAGAATATAATGCCCCTGTCCAATACCCAAAAGAGCTTAAGCCCCCATTCCCGGCAATCCCCTGCACCATATCTTCAAGCGAATCCAACATTTCTTCAAGTCCATCAAGAATCAATGCTGTATCCGTAAATAAAGCCAAACCTTCGGCAATTTCAAACGAATTTTCCTGCCTCGCCTGAAGCGTGTGATTTTGGCGACGCTCTGCACGAATCGACAATGTGTCATATCCCAAACGGCAATCGGTTGACCACTAATAATTTTATGCTCGATTGCATGAAAAGCTTCGTGAATCAAAATCCTAAATTTGGTTTCCGCATCACGAGCGGCATCCCAAGGAACTATTGCCCATGTCAAGTCCCGAAATTCAATAATCGTTGCGCCAATGGTGATAATTCCGGGAAGAATTCCGGGGCGTTCATATTTATAACGATATGGCGCATTATATGGGGGGAATAACCAGCAAAATCAGCTTCTTCATCTCGGCCTCCTATTGGGGATTGGGCGCGGGTAGATGTCGTCTTCTTCTTCGGGTTCGGGTTCGGGCGCGGGTTTGGCGGCGGTTGCGCCGATTTTTGGGACTATTCTGACATAGTACACATTCTCCTCGTCCTCAAATTTAACCCTTTCCACGCGTTTATAATCCACGACTTTGTCGAAAAATTTAATGACCCAGACTATGCCGAAGGAGATTATACTGCCCAGGAAAATGCTTAAAATTGAGAGATTCACGGCGGCCACCACCTGCACCATAATCATGCAAATCAGGCCGATTGCAGCGCCGATTCCAAGGGCAATGTCTTTGGCGTGATTTATGGCCAAAAGCGAGATTAGATGTACTGCCAGTATCATCATTGCAAATACAAACCCGATGAGAATCCACGACAAATTTGTCGTCAAAATTTCAAAAATTTGCCCGAAAATTTCAAAAAAGGCCGCAGGGATTTCAAAAAGGTCAAATTCCTGCATTTCGAGGGTTGGGGCGGCGCGCGCCAAATCAATGAAAGGGCCGAGCATTGTCCAAACCGCCGTTCCTATGATTACGGGGATTATAGCGGCCAAGCCAACATATAGTCCTGCAAATAAAACAACTGCATATGGTATATGGAAGTAAAAGCCGAAGATTATCGCCAAAATCAGCATGGATTGGCGCGGGGCCAAGCGGGCGTAAAACACGACAATCAGCACCAAAAGCAGGAAAACGAAGATTGCAACCTCGGCCGCAAGGGAGAGTTGCAGGGCAATTACCACAGCCACCAAAAGCAAGGCCACCGTCGACGGAGATACCGTAAAAATCAACGAAACCAGCAGGATGAAGGCCGCGCCCGTCGCGCCGTTGAACAGCACGGCGAATTCCTCGCGATACATGCCGATGCTGCCAACCCGCATGAAGACCACCAAGGCCGCCACAAATTTCAGCATATAATTTATGGCGAGTTCGAATTTTTTGTAGAAATTTATTAGATTTTGTCTTATGTCCAATAATTGTTCCATTATTTATCATCCTCCCAAAATTCGGGGTCGTCGGTGCTTGGATAGCGATATTCCGGCAAATTCTCGCCGCGTCTGCGATATGGCTCAAAATGTTCATATTCGGGTTCGTCGTCAATTTCGGCGGCCTTTGGCGCGTCTTCGGCGGGCTTTTCCGCCTCTTCGCCGCTCAATTCCTTCATTAAGGCGAAATAGGCCTCCACACGCTTTTGAGATACCAAAAATTCCCTGGTAAAAACTATGGTGCCAATAAAGCTATAGCCCACCATAATCACGATTACAAAGGTCAGCAGGCGAATGGCTTCGGCCTGAAAATTAAGCGCGAAAAGGTCATGCTCTCGCACAAGGAGCAGATACATGATGTAAAAAATGGCCAGAATTATGCAGCCAATGCCCAAATGAAAGCGCATTTGCATATTCCGCTTATAAATGAAATCGTGGCGAAAATACTGATTCGCACGGGCGTCGCGCTCGAAGCCCTTTTTGTCATAAACAGCCATTTTTGCCATTATTCGGATTTTATCCTTATCAATCATGCTGTCTCCTTAGGCTTCATTGCGGGAAAAAATAATACATCCCGTATCGACGGCGAGTCGGTTAAAATCATGGCCAAGCGGTCTATGCCGATTCCAAGGCCGCCCGACGGCGGCAATCCAACCTCCAGCGCGTGAATGAATTCCTCGTCAATCCGCGCCGCCTCGTCGTCGCCCGCCGCGCGCAGGGCCTCCTGCCGCTCAAAACGCAACCGCTGGTCTATGGAGTCGTTTAACTCCGAGTATGCATTCGCAAATTCCCGCCCCATGATAAACAGCTCAAAACGCTGTGCATAGGCGGGTTTGTCGGGATGGGCCTTGCATAAATACGAAATTTCGATTGGATGGTCGGTTACAAAAGTCGGCTGAATCAGCTGCTCCTCTGCGAATTTCTCAAAAAACAGGTTCAAAATGTCGCCTTTGGCGTGAATTTCTGCGAATTCTACGCCTTTTTGTCGAGCAATGGCGCGGGCTTCTTCCAAATTGTCAATCGCATCAAAATCCACGCCCGCATATTTCCGCACGGCCTCCACCATGGAAATTTGCGCAAAAGGCCGCTCAAAATCAAGTCTTTGCCCTTGATATTCCACAATTCCCGAGCCGGTAACATCAACAGCCAGTCGCCGCAATAATGATTCCGTCAGTTCCATCATGCCGTGAAAATCCGTATATGCCTGATAAAGCTCCAACATGGTAAATTCCGGATTGTGCAACGTGCTTATGCCCTCATTCCGAAAACAGCGGCCAATCTCATAAACCCGCTCAAAACCGCCCACAACCAGCTTTTTAAGGGGAATTTCCAGCGCGATTCTAAGCGACATGTCGAGATGCAAGGCATTATGATGAGTAGCAAAAGGACGCGCAGACGCGCCGCCCGGAATTGACGTTAAAATCGGCGTTTCCACCTCCATAAAATTCCGTGAGTCAAGAAAATTTCTTATACCTTTGATTATGGCCGAACGCTTAATAAAGGCCTCGCGAACCTCGGGATTTACGATTAAATCAAGGTAGCGGCGGCGATAGCGCATGTCGACATTTGTCAGTCCATGGTATTTTTCGGGCAGAATTTGCAGCGATTTAGTAAGCAGAACGACGCTTTCGGCCTTGACCGAAATTTCGCCCTTTTGCGTCTTAAAAACCACGCCCGCCACGCCAAAAATATCGCCAATATCCCATTTTTTGTCAAAATCTGCATAGGCCTCGTCGCCCACATTTTCGCGCTTAATATAGACCTGAATTCGCCCCGCGCCGTCTTGAAGGTCGCAAAATGCCGCCTTTCCCATGGTTCTGCGCGACATCATGCGCCCGGCAATTCGCACCCGCGCGCCCTCTAAAGCCGCAAAATCTGCGACAATTTCGGCCGAATGGCGGTCGACCTCAAAGGTGGTTATATCGAAGGGATTTTTGCCTTCTTTTTGCAATTGTTCCAATTTTTCCCTGCGCTGGCGCAAGAGTTCATTCATCTCTAAATTCGTATTTTCCAAATTCTTCCTCCTATGCAATCGCTAAAATTTTGAACTTAATAATTCCGGCGGGAGCCTCAATCGCCACTTCCGCCCCGACTTTCTGCCCCAAAAGCCCCTGCCCCAGCGGCGATTCGTTGGAAATACGCTGCTTTTCGGGATTGGCTTCGGCAGAACCCACAATATGGTAATTCACCTCTTCATCATACTCTTCGTCATACAATAAAACTTTACTGCCCAAAACAACGCTGTCGTGGTCGCCTTCCTCCTCGTCAATGACCTCGGCATTGCGCAACATCTTCTCAATCACCGCAATCCGCGCCTCCATCTTGGCCTGCTCGTCTTTTGCGGCATCATATTCGGCATTTTCCGACAAATCTCCCTGCCCTCGCGCCTCCTTGATTTTTTGCGCAATTTCCTTGCGTTTCGGGCCTTTCAGCCCCTTTAATTCCTCTTCCAAATCCTTAATTCCATCATATGTCAGCGCAAATTTCTTTTCCATTAAATCTCCTCCTTAATCCATCCATTATATCCCATTGTTTCGGGGCTGTCAAGCATTTTTTGCCAACTCGCGCGGGTCAGCTCATAATCGATATGGCCGCGCGGCTGACCCAGCTGGTCTTTCCACGAATTTTCATGCCGCGCAATCTCTATGAATCCAACCCTTTCATAGGTTTTTTGCGCCCGCACATTCTCCAAATCCGCATCCACAAGAATTTTTTGGAAGCCGCGGTCAAAAAGCTCGCCAACCAGCATATTTACAAGGCGCGTGCCATATCCCTTGCCGCGCAGATGCGAATTGCAAATTTTAATGCCAATCGACGGAAATTCGCCCTTTAGCCTATAGGACATCTCGCCCACGGGCATTCCCTTCATCTCAACAATCAGCACATATAGGCCGATTTTCGCATTTTCGCACGACAGGTCTCGCGCGATTTTCTTGTCCGTAATGTCCAGCCCCTTCGGAAAGCCGGCATGTGCCATAATTAAGCCATTTCGCCACCATCGTCCGAGCAGTGCCGCATCCTTGGCGGTGGCGCTTCGTATAGTCAAGTCGTCGTCTTTAATAAGCATTGTCGCCCTCCAGTCGCAACAGAATGTCCCTAACTTCATCAAAACTTTTAGAATTATTTACCCTGGCCTTCGCCTCGGCCGCGCCCCGCAAACCCTTGATATACCAAGCAATATGCTTGCGCATCTCCCGCAGGGCAATTTTTTCGCCGTCATGCTCAATTGCCGCTTCGGAATGTTCCAAAGCCATGGCAATTTTTTCCTGCGGTGTCGGCATGGGTAATACTATCCCTCGCTGCAAAAATGATACAACCCGTTTAAAAACCCAGGGGTCGCCATAGCTCGCACGGCCTATCATCAGCGCATCTACGCCACTTTCGGCCATAAGTTGCGCCGCGCGCACAGGCTCGCCAATGTCGCCATTGCCCACAACAGGCACATTCACGGCATTTTTCACGGATTTAATGCCCTCCCAGCAGGCCGTTCCCGTGAACATTTGGCTGCGAACCCGCCCATGCACCGTAATTGCCGAAACGTCGCAATCTTCGGCAATTTTGGCAATTTCAATACAATTGATGCTGTTAAAATCCCAGCCTAAGCGTATTTTGCAGGTTACAGGCTTGCTCGTATTGGCCTTCACGGCGCGGATAATTTTGGCAATCAGCGCAGGTTCGCGCATAAGCGCCGCCCCATCCCCATTTTTCACGATTTTTGGCGCGGGGCAGCCCATATTTATGTCAATTGCCACAAATTGACTGTCATCCAGAAAAGCCGCCGCGCGCCCCATAGAATCGGGGTCGCTGCCAAAAATTTGCACAACGCAGGGAAAATCCGCCGCGTCCGTGCGTAAAAGCAGCGAAGTATTCGCGTTTTCGTGAACAATCGCCTTCGCGCTAACCATCTCCGTGGTTACCATGCCCGCCCCAAAACTGCGGCAAATTCGGCGATAAACGAGGTCGCTGATGCCCGCCATGGGCGCAAAAATCACAGGGGCGTCTAAACTAATTGAACCTATTTTCATATACACTCCTTATTCATATCGTGAATCAGTCGCAAGCCCTCCAAAGTCAGCCCCGGCACGATATGGTCGAAAATTTCGCTGCCATTGGCGACGGTATTCGCCAGTCCGCCTGTCGCGACAACAACCACTTCGTCCTCGCCAAGAGCCTGTTTCAGCAGGTTTACGATATATTCCGTCTGACCGATTGCGCCGTATAAAATTCCGGCTTGAACACTCTCGGTAGTAGATTTTACGACGATGGATGGTGGCAAAATCAACTCAACTTTGCCCAAAAGCGCCGCGCGACTAAACAATGCGTCTGCAGAAATTTTGATACCGGGAGCAGTAATTCCCGTAACAAATTCCCCATTTTTGGACATTGCGTCATATGTCGTCGCCGTGCCATAGTCGATAATAATCACGGGCCCGCCAAATTTCGAATAGGCCGCCACGCAATTCACAATCCTGTCCGCCCCAAGCTCACGATTGTGTATATTTAAATCTATACCAAGATTCATGTCCCTATTAACAATCATTGGCGAAATTTCAAAATATTTCCTTATCGCATTGGTCAGCGAATACATAATATCGGGCACAACCGACGAAATAATCACACTTTTAAGCTCTCCGCCCTTCGCGCCGGAAAGAGCCAGCCACGAATTCAGCAAAACGCCCATCTCGTCCGAAGTCTGATTTTGCCGCGTTCCCATGCGCCACGAGCGCAACAAAACAGAGCCGCTATACAGCCCCATTACAATATTTGTATTCCCAACATCAACAACAAGTAGCATATTAACTAGCACCACCGGTCAAATCCATTAGCGGCGAAGAGCCGAAATAATCGGTTTCCAAGTCAAAAATATCCCCATCTTTGGGCGGCAGAGGCGGGTCGAAAAGGTCGCGGAATTCGGTATTGGTAATTTTTTCCTTTTCAATTAGCACAGCGGCCGTTTTATGCAAAGTAACCTTATGCGTTTGCAAAATTTCCAGCGCGTGATTATACCCATTGTTAACAATTCTTTCAATCTCTTTGTCTATAGTGGATGCCACGGCCTCGCCATAATTGCGGCTTTGCGCCAAATCGCGCCCAAGGAAAACCTCATCATTTTCGCTTCCAAAAAGAATGGGCCCCAAAACCTCGCTCATGCCATATTTTGTAACCATTCCGCGCGCAATCGCCGTCGCTCGCTCAATATCATTCGACGCGCCCGTCGTAATATCGTTCAGCACCAAAAATTCCGCCGCACGACCGCCCATAAGCCCCACAATCTCCTGTTCCATGCGCTTTTTGCTGAGATACATCTTATCCTCGCGCGGCTGCGGCATTGTATAGCCGCCGGCCATGCCTGTGGGAATTATTGACACAAGATGCACGGGATCCAATTCCTCCAAAACCTCCATAATAATCGCATGTCCGGCCTCATGATAGGCCGTAACCCTCTTCTCCTTCGGCGAAACCACGCGGCTCTTTTTCTCCGTGCCCACGGCCACTTTCACGAAGGCGCGCCGAATGTCGGCCATGGAAATTTCCAGCTTAGAATCACGCGCGGCCAGCAAAGCCGCCTCATTCAGCAAATTCTCAAGGTCAGCGCCCGTAAAACCGGCCGTAAGCCCTGCCAGAGCGTCCAAATCCACATCATAGTCCAATTTTTTGCCGACCGAATGAACTGTCAAAATTTCCTTGCGCCCCTTAACATCGGGACGACCGACCACAACCCGCCTGTCAAAGCGTCCGGGGCGCAATAATGCGGGGTCGAGAATGTCGGGGCGATTCGTCGCCGCAAGGATAATTATGCCCTCGTTAACACCAAATCCATCCATTTCTACCAAAAGTTGGTTAAGCGTCTGCTCCCTTTCATCATGTCCGCCGCCAAGCCCGGCACCGCGCCTGCGCCCAACAGCGTCAATTTCATCAATAAAAACAATGCAGGGCGACTGTTTTTTCGCCTGTTCAAACAAATCACGCACACGCGACGCGCCCACGCCCACAAACATTTCGACAAAATCCGAGCCGGAAATCGAGAAAAACGGCACGCCCGCCTCGCCCGAAACCGCCCGCGCAAGCAGGGTTTTCCCTGTTCCGGGCGGGCCAACCAAAAGCACGCCCTTCGGAATCCTCGCCCCTATATCTACAAATTTCTGCGGTTGCTTCAAAAATTCGACAATCTCTTGCAGGTCGGCCTTTTCTTCCTCCAAACCGGCGACATCCTCAAAAGTTACGCTGCGCTTGTCGTCAACCACGGCCTTGGCGCGCGTTCTGCCAAAGCTCATCACCCGACCGCCGCCTCCGCCGCCCTGCATCTGATTTATAAAGAAAAACAAAATCATAATCGGCACCAAAATTATTAAAAATGGTAACAAAAAGTTTAAAATAGAATTAGACTGCGGGTTTGAAGTGTCGATAACAAGCCCATTTTCAAGAACCAGCGGATTCAAAATTTCCATGAAGCTACCCATGTCCACAACGGCCACCTGGCGCGTGCCGTCGCCGATAATTCCGCTGACGCCGGGGCGCAGATGCACCGTAACATTGGCCGCATTGCCAACCTCGGGATGGCGCGGAATTTCAATCCTTTCAACCCTGTTCTCGCTTAAATATCGAATCATGTCGCTATACGTAAAAATTGGGCCGGGAACCTCCGTATTATTCAGGTTTAAAGCCACAAAAACCAGCATGATAAACATAATTACCAGCAAATATATTCCAAAATTTCTCCTCTGTTTAGCCATTTGAACCTCCAAAATTTGGTAGCCGACGCTCGGCCTCAATCTAAACATTATATCATATATTTTTGAAAATGCAAAGAAAATTTTAAACTTTTACCAAAGAACCAATAAATGGTAATTGCCTGTATTTTCCATCAAGGTCCAGCCCATAGCCGAGCACAAATTGATTTGGGATGACAAAGCCCGTATAATCGGGATTTGTGCAGTCCGCCTCCCTACGCACGGGATTGTCAAGCAGCACACAATATTTGATGGAAGCGGGGTTTTTTGCGCGCAAATGCTCACCGATAAAGTTTACCGTCATGCCTGTATCGATAATATCCTCAACAATCACGACATCTTTGCCCGAAATGTCGTTGTCGAAGTCCTTAATCATGTCGACTTTTCCGCGAGATTCCGTGAAATCATAGCTGACCAGCTCAAGATATTCCACGCTCATGTCGAGTTTTAGATGGCGCATTAAATCCGCCATGAAGACGGCCGCACCCTTCAAAATGCAGACAAAAACCACCTCGCGCCCCGCAAAATCGGCATTTAGCTCGGCGGCAATTTCTTCAACTCTGGCCGCAATGTCCTGTCTGGAAATCATTTCCTTTACAGCATATTCCATATTAACCCTCCCCCCAAATTTGTAAAAAAATACTCTCAGTTGTTTTTGGCTTAAAAAAGTCCGATTCTGCGCCGCCTAAAATGCAGATAATATCCGCGCCGGATGCTACAAAAATCGCCTTTTCCCGCTCCTGCCGCGGCAGTTTTTTGTCGATAAAATAATCCTTGATTTTTTTAGTACCTACAGTATCAAAATAGATTCTATCGCCCGCCAGCCGCCGCCGAACACGCACTTCCTCTATCTTACCACAATCTAAAGCTTTTGTAAAAGCCTTTTTGCATGGCCTATTTTTTGGGTTTACTCCCAAATAAAACCATTTGCCCGCCTCGGAAACAAATACTTCCTGCTCGCGTGGCAACAATATGTCGAAATGTGTCGGGGTTTCTTTCAAGCCAATGCGAATCGTATCATAGACCCGACAAGCCACAATCCCCCCCGGAAGCGCAATTTCCTTGCCCGTAGGGCCTTTTGTGAGGCGCAGGATTGATTCTATATGCTCAAAGCTGATGCCTTCCAAGTCGCCGCGAATTTCCGCGAGCGTAAGCCGCAAAACCCGGCGCTGAAGGGCTAAATCCAAATCAAGCAATTCCTTAATGTTCAAAACAGGCCGAGCATGGGAAGCCGCCAGCTTGTCCAGCAGGGCATCCTCCGCCTGTGAAACCTCCGCCAAACGCGCCAAAGCCTCAATTACAGCGGGATTAAACTCCTCAAGCATCGGCAACAACTTGTGGCGAATTTTATTCCGCACAAAATCCTCTTGAAAATTTGTCGAATCCTGCCGAAAATTCAAGCCATTTTCGCCGCAATATTCTAATATCTGCTCTTTTCCAATATCTAGGAGAGGCCGAATTAAGCCATTGGTTACTTGCGAAATTCCACGAATTCTAGCCGCGCCCCGCAAAACCTGCATTAACACGGTTTCCGCCACATCGTTGCGATTATGCCCCAGCGCAATCCACTCCATCCCGCGCGCCGCCTTAATCCGCCGAAAAGCCTCATAACGCAGGGCGCGCCCCGCCTCCTCAAGCCCCAATTTGCGCCGTTTGGCCTCACTCGCAACATCCGCCTTCACAAGCTCAAATTCCACACCCAAATTGTCGCAAAATATTTCGCAAAAATTCGCACAGCCGTCAGCCTCCTCCCCCCTAAGCCCATGATGCACATGCACCGCCAAAAGCCGCAAATTCAGCCTTTCGCGCAGACCTGCCAAAAAATGCAATAAAGCGACAGAATCCGCGCCACCCGAAAACGCCACAATCACGCCATTATTTTCAAGATTATTGTATATGCTATCGCAAATACTAAAAGTAAAAGCCCTTGGAGGAGATGCAATCATGAAAATGCTCCTAACGCTGATTTTATGCGCCTTTATCGCGCCGCTGGGCGGCGTTCCAATCGGCCATGCCGCCGAAATTCCGATAATAATGTATCATGCCTTGGTCGCAAATCCCGAAAATCGCTGGGAAATCACCCCCGCCGCCTTCGAGTCCGACCTTAAATTCCTTACAGAAAATGGATATACCACGGTTTTTATGCAGGATTTAATCGACTTTGTTCACCATGGCCGCCCCCTGCCCGAAAAGCCCGTGGTTCTAAGCTTTGACGACGGTCGCTCCCCCACTATAGACATATTGTTGCCACTTTTGGAGGCTTATAACGCCCGCATTTCCATGTCGATTGTCGGCCGTTTTACCGACGAATACACCGAAATTGTGGACACCCGAGGCATAAGTACCTATCCGCATATGACTTGGGACGATGTCAGGCGCGCATTTGATACAGGCCGTGTAGAAATTCAAAGCCACACTTATGATTTGCATGGCCGCCGCGGCATGGGCAAAAAGGCCGATGAAAGCCCCGAATCATACCGTTCTCGCTTGCTGGCCGATATTGACAAATTTGCCGAAGTTCTGTTCCGAAACACGGGACTGGCCGCCAACACTCTGGCCTATCCTTTGGGAATATTCGACAAAAATTCCGAGGCGATTCTGCGGGAGGCGGGCTATTTGGCCACTTTGTCTTGTCGACACAAAAATAATACAATCACCGTGGGCGAACCCGACGGGCTATTTTTATTGAACCGCTTCCTGCGCTGCCCAAACAAGCCCGTCAATTCCCTACTATCGTAATATCCAGCGCGGCCGCGCCCTTCGACAGGTCAATCATTTCAAAAACCGAGGGATTTTCGGGCTCAAACGCCCGAACCAGCGGCCTGCTCATAAAGTTTGCGTTATTTTTAACAACCACGCCATTAAGCCCATTTGACAGCTTCACCGTCATTCCCACGGGGAAGGGCGCAATTGTCTTGTAAAAAATGTCCACAATTTCGGGGTCAAAATGACTTCCCGAATTGCCGAGAATATATTCATAACCCTCTGTAGCAAGTTGCGCAACTTTATAGGGTCGCGTTGAGCTTATGGCGTCAAAAACGTCCGCCGCCGCGATAATCCGCGCAAATTGCGGAATCATCACGCCCTTAAGCCCATGGGGATAGCCGCTGCCGTCAAAACGCTCGTGATGGTGCAAAACCCCGCGCATAATGCTACTTTTTTGCAGCAACACCTTCTCAACAAAATCATGCCCCATTTGGGAATGTTTCTTCATTATCACAAATTCATCTTCGGTCAGCTTGTCCGCCTTATTCAAAATCGTCTGCGGAATGAACATCTTGCCCATGTCATGAAAAAAGGCCGCCTTGCCCAAATCAAGCAGTTTTTCGCGCGTAAAGCCCATGGACTTGCCCAAGGCCACGCTCAAAACCCCCACATCAACCGAATGTCTATATGTATATTCGTCATAAGACTTTAAAAGCGGCACATTCACCACAGCCGCGTCGCTTTCAAAAATCGAACTTACAATTTCATTGATTAAATCTTCCATTTCGCGGTGCATAATTTGGGTTCGCGTGGTTGTCAGCTCGCCCGCCTTATAGAGATTTTTAACCATGGAAATGGCATTATGACGGGTTTGCTCGTCCACAATTTCTTCAAGCTCAATGCCGTCCGAAATCAAATCATGTATGTAAATTCCGGGATAGCCAAGCTCGGTCAAGGCCTCTATATGGCGCGCGCCAAGTGCGCGACCCTCGCGCAAAATAAGCACCCCGCGCAAACCATAAATCGCCTTAGCAATAACCATTCCCGTGTGCAATTCACCTATTCTAACGAATCTCATGTGGCTGCGCCTCCAATATGCTTTTAATGACTAAAGTGATTAACGGCCCGGCCAAGATGCCTATTGGGCCGATTATTGTTATGCCGAGATAGATGCTGATTAGCAGCACTATCGGGTGAATTCCTATGCGTTTTCCCACAATTTTCGGCTCCAGGAATTGGCGGGTTAAAAAGCAAATTCCCCATATGACCAGCAAACCGACACCAAAGCCCGTATTGCCCGACACAAAGGAATAGATTGCCCATGGGATCAGGATTCCGCCGGAACCCAGAACAGGGATTATATCGAAAAGGGCTATGCCCATGCCTATCAACAGCGAATATTTTGAGCCGATTATCGTCAGTCCGATAATGCAAATTGTCGCAACGAAGGTCATGATAATCAGCTGTCCCTTGACATATCCTGCCAGCGCAACCAGCAACGATTCGCGCACGCGCCCCGCCCGCCGTTGCATTTTTTTGGGGAAAAGGCCGTAAATATTGCGCTTAATCAGCTCCTTGTCCTTAATAAAGAAGAAGGCCGAAATTATTGTTAGGATTATTTTGAAAATTGCGCCGGGAATGGCCGTCAATATATTGCCGCCCTCGATAAAGCCTTGCAATAGGCCGGTTATGAAGGTTAGCAGCCCGGCAAAAAGCGCGTCAAAATCTATGCGAATTCCTGTCAGCCCGAAGTTGCGCTGTAGGCCTTCACGAAAACCCGTCACGGCCTCTTGCGCCCCGCCGATATATTGCGGAATATCCTGCACCAAGGCCGTCATTTGCTCTAACAATCGCCCTACAAGCCAGCCACCGACGGCGAAAATTGCGCCAATTACAAGCAAAATCAGCACCGCCGCCGCAATTCCGCGATGTATGCGCCATTTACGCTCAATCAGCCCAACCAAGGGGTTTAAAATCAAGCTGATTATGAATCCCGCGACAAATGGCCCAATTAAGCCCATTAAAAAGACTGCGGCAAAAACGAAGCCCGCCACAACAAGCAATAACACTATTCTATCAAAAAAATCCTTATTGCGCAAGTAGAAATCTTTCATGCGGCCTCCTATTTTACGCTTGATTATTATCGCATTTTAAGTTATGATTAACTATATGCGCAAAATTATGTGAAAAGGCTTGGGAATTTGGAGGGTGATGATATGGCTGCAAAAGACACAAAAGATACGAAAAAACCGGTGAAGGGCAAGCATCCGCCGCTGAGGGCGGGCTTGAAACGCGAAATTGTGGCGATTTTGCTGATATTCTTCGCAATATTTTTGGCATTGTCGCTTTTTGACATTGGCGGCGCATTGGGGCGCGGCCTAACAACCCTGTTTTTGGGGCTTTTTGGCGTGGGCGCTTTCATTTTGCCCTTCGCAATCGGCACTTTTGCGGTGATATTGCTGTTAAATCGCCATAAAGACATTGGCACGGCGCGCTTTATTATGAGCGGCGCGCTTTTTGTGATAATTGCCAGCCTGGTTCATATGGCGGGCTTTACACGCCCCGAAGACTACAGTTTTGGCCAATATCTCGGCCACGCCTTTAGAAACGCCGCCTGGAGCAATGGCGGAATCCTTGGCGCGGCGGTTTCCGGGCTATTCGTGTGGATGATTGGTTCTGCGCTTACATATGTTCTTTTAATTGTGGTTAGTGCGATTTTATTTATAATTATCTCCGGTCGCTCGATTTTCGCCATGATTCAGAACCTTATAGAAAAGGTCAGAAATCAGAGGTCAGAGGTCAGAAATCAGAGGCCGGAGGAGGAAGAATATGTTTACGAGCCGCCTGTGGAGCGGCCTTTGGTGGTTGCGCCTGCGCCTAAGGCTGTGGGGCGGTTGGTTTATGATTTGAAGCCGGAGGAAACTCCTGAGGTTGCGGAAGCTCCGGATGAGCCAATTGTGCTTGTGAAAGAGGAGATTATTGGGCGCAGGCCCGCTTCCGTAGTGCCAAAATCGGCATTGCCTAAGAATATTGTTCTGCAGGAGGACGAGGAGGAAGTCGCGGATTCGCCGCCTTTTGAACCCGAGGAGGAGCTTCCGGAGGTAGAATTTTCCATCCGCGGCATGATTGAAGGCGCAGAGCCTGTCGCCGAAGCTCCGGAGGAGGAATTACCGCCTTGGGAAATTCCCCGTCATTCCGAGCTTGACGCGGAATCCCCTCCTAAGCCTGCGGCCATAGAAGAAGAATACATTTTCCCGCCCGTAGAGCTGCTTAAGGAGAACTCCTACCAGCCCTCCCTAAGCTCCCAGGCGCAAATAATGGAAAATGCCAAAAAACTTGAGGATACTCTGGCTTCCTTCGGGGTCAAGGCGCGTGTCGTTGAGGTCAGCAAAGGGCCGACCGTTACGCGTTACGAACTTTCGCCCGGCAGCGGCGTTAAAGTGTCGAAAATTTCGGGGCTGGCGGATGATTTGGCCTTGAATTTAGCGGCGGAAACCATTCGCGTCGAAGCGCCGATTCCCGGTAAATCCGTGGTTGGAATCGAAATTCCGAACAAGGACGTGCAGTCGGTTTTCCTGCGCGAAGTCATTGACGACGAGGCATTTTGGGGGCATCCGTCGAAAATTGCCTTCGCCATGGGCAAGGATATTGCCGGAAATATCGTCGTTGCGGACATTGCGCGTATGCCGCATTTGCTTATTGCGGGCGCGACCGGTTCGGGCAAGTCTGTTTGTATAAATACTTTGATTATGAGTATCATTTATAAATCCACGCCAACCGAGGTCAAACTTTTGATGATTGACCCCAAAGTCGTGGAATTGTCGGTCTATAACGGCATCCCGCACTTGCTTATTCCCGTGGTTACAGACCCCAAAAAGGCCAGCGGCGCGCTGTCTTGGGCCGTGCGCGAAATGGAAAATCGTTACAATCTTTTCGCGGAAAGCCGTGTGCGCGATTTGGCAGGATATAACAATTATTTGAACGAGCAAAAGCTTGAAAAACTGCCGCAAATTGTGATTATTATTGACGAATTGGCGGATTTAATGATGACTTGCGGCAAGGAAGTCGAGGAAAGCATTTGCCGACTGGCGCAAAAGGCGCGCGCGGCGGGAATTCACCTGATTGTGGCGACGCAGCGGCCCAGCGTAGACGTGATTACGGGGCTGATTAAGGCCAATGTGCCCAGCCGCCTGGCCTTTGCCGTGTCCAGCGGCACGGACAGCCGCACAATCCTTGATATGACGGGCGCGGAGAAGCTTTTGGGCAAGGGCGACATGCTGTTTTCGCCCGTGGGTCTGTCGAAACCGCGCAGAATTCAAGGTTCTTTCGTGTCCGACAAAGAAGTGGAAAATATTGTAAGCTTCATTAAGCAGGACGGTGAAACCAGCTATAGCGAGGAAATGATTGAAAAAATCACTGCCGCGCCCGAAATTGACGAGTTTTCCGCCGAATCCGACCCATTGATTGAAGACGCAATCGCCTTTGTGGTAGAGCGCGAAAAGGCCAGCACTTCAATGCTTCAGCGCAAATTCCGCATTGGCTATAATCGCGCGGCGCGGATGATGGAGGAGCTGGAAGGGCGCGGGCTGGTGGGCCCGGAGGACGGCGCAAAGCCGAGAAAAGTCCTAATGACGCCGTATCAGCACAGGGAATACCTGCAAAGACGGCAAGAGGCCGTTGATGCGCAAATTAAGAGTGGCGATTATTGAGGAAGCTTTAAGCGAACCGGAAATTGTTGATATGGAAATCTATCAAATTAGATGGAGCGGCGAATTTGACACCGACGGCACTTGGCGCAATCACAGCCACGAGCTGATGTGGGAAAGCGGCAGAAATAGGGATTGGGAAGAGGATATTGCGTTTTTGGCGCAAACCTTTTTGCACAACCATCCCTTGCTTATTGATGACTATGTGCTAAACCGCACATTTAGGGATTTGGAAGCAACCCCGCTTAGCGTGGAACGCCCCGGCGTTATTCCCGAATTTCTGCTGTTTGACTTGCATTTGGAGTCCTTTTTCAATCCGCAGCTGCGGAATGAATTTATTGGCCGAATCGATGCCCTAATTTCCTAATCTTAGCGACTATGGAATAATCTCCATCCATGGCTTCACGCCCGCACAGCCTATGCGGGCATTGCCGAAGTGAATGTAACGCGACTTGTTGCCATAAATGGCGTGAGTATCGAGGAAATTTATGAGCATTGGCGGCCGATTTTCCCCATGGTGGACGGCTTTGAAACCTCGTTTAGGGCAAGAGGCTGGAATCCCTTTATTTTTCGCTCAATGCTGCAATATGCGGGAGTTATCGGCGATGAGGAAGTCGTTCCGATTACATTTAGGGATGTCAATGGCAATGAATTTATCGTCGAAAGCTTTTTCGTTGAGGAAATGGCCGATGTTGAATTGGTTGCGCATGAGGTTGACCACGAGGGCTTAATCTACACCGCTCGTCAAGCGGAGAATTACTACTTTAGGTATTTTGAAAATGACAGCATGATGTATTTCAGAATCTGGAGAGCTTTTGAAATGCCCGACAGGCCATCTTCGGAATTTGTGCAAGGCCTCAAGAACGAAATTGTTCGCTTAGGCGGCGTACGCAGCTTTGTTATTGATTCCAGGATTAATGTGGGCGGCTCGACACTTGAGGGCTTTAACGATTTAATTATATGGGCCATGGACGAGAGCAATCGACGGCTTTTGGGCGATATTTACGTAATTGTTGACCATATGTCATTTTCCGCGGGCGTTGTGCATCCATTGATGTGGCAACATTTTGTTGAGGATGTAATCGTTATAGGCGAACCGACGGCAGGCACGCTAAACGGCTTTGGCAGCATACTTACACAGACCATGCCAAATTCGCAAATTTCGTTCGCCACATCTTTTTCGCATATTAGGCTTGCAGGGGAAGGGCAACCGAATTCGCCGCTAGTCCCCGATATTATCGTACATCGCACATTGAATGACTATTTAAACAACCACGACGCCGTGATTTCGGCGATAAGGGAGAGGTCGGAATGAAAGACACGAAAGTGGCGTTGATTTCGCTTGGTTGCGATAAGAATACGGTTGACAGCGAGATTTTGCTTGGGCAGCTGGCGCGGCAGGGGGCGGTTTTTACGCCCGAATTGGAACTTGCGGATGTGATTATTATCAATACCTGCGGTTTCCTGCAGGAGGCCGTGGCGGAAAGCCGCGAGGAGATTGCCCGCGCCGTGGCCTATAAAACCGCCGGTTCTTGCCAAAAGGTGATTGTAACGGGTTGTGCCGCCATGCGCTATAAGGCCGAGTTTTTGGCGATTCCCGGCGTGGATGAGGTTTTGGCGCAGCCGGATTTTGCCCTTTACGATTTGCGAATTCCTTCTACGCCGCGTCATTACGCCTATTTGCGCATTGCCGAGGGTTGCGACAAAAATTGCACATATTGCACAATTCCGCAGATTCGCGGGTCTTATCGCTCTCGCGAGCTTGACGGCCTGCTGAACGAAGCGCGGCGGCTGGCCTCTCTTGGCGTGCGCGAGCTGATTTTGGTGGCGCAGGACACCACGCTTTACGGCACAGACCTTTATGGCGGGCAGAAATTGCATGAGCTTTTGGCGGAATTAAGCCAAATAGACGGCGTGAAATGGTTGCGCCTGCTATATTGCTATCCCGAACATATCTATCCGGAAATGTTGGCAGAAATGGCGCAAAATCCCAAGGTTTTGCCCTATATTGACCTGCCCATTCAACATTCTGTCGATAAAATTCTGCGAACTATGGGTCGCAAAAGTTCCGAAGAGATGTTAAGAGCGAAAATCGACGAAATTCGAGCCGCCATGCCCGAGGTCGTCCTGCGAACAACGCTGATTACGGGCTTTCCCGGTGAAAATAAGAAGGATTTTCAAGCCTTGTGCAACTTTATCGAGGATATTAGATTCGATAATTTGGGAGTTTTTGCCTATTCCCGCGAGGAAGGCACGCCCGCCGACAAGCTTGACGGGCATTTGCCCGAAAAAACCAAGGCCGCCCGCCGCGACCGCCTAATGCAGCTGCAACAGCGCATTTCTGCGGAAAATCTCGCTTTTAAAGCGGGCAGCATCCTCGAAGTGGTTGTCGAAGGTTTTGAAGATGGCGTTTATTTTGCGCGGAGCTACGCTCTGGCCCCCGATATTGACGGGCTAATCTTCATCCCCGCCGACAAGCCGCTGAAAATCGGCGATTTCGTCCATGTCCGCATAATTGAAACCTATGAATACGATATGTTAGGAGAATATTATGAATCTGCCAAATAAGCTTACAATCGGCCGAATCGCCATGATTCCGCTGTTTATCCTGGCCCTGCACGGCGCGGACTTCGGCTGGTATGATTTGCCAACCGCCCGCCTAATCGCCGTGGGAATCTTCGCCCTGGCCGCCTTTACCGACTTTCTCGACGGCTATATCGCCCGAAAACACGGCCTTATCACCGATTTCGGCAAATTTATGGACCCTCTGGCCGATAAAATCCTTGTCATGGCCGCCATGGTCTATTTGCTGTGGCTTGGCGAAATTTCTCCATGGGTGCTGATTATTGTCGAAGGCCGCGAATTTGTGATTGCGGGGCTGCGTATGCTGGCTTCACAAAAGGGAATCGTGATAGCTGCGGGATTTTGGGGGAAAATTAAGACTATTACGCAAATGGTAATGATACTCGTAGTATTGCCGGGATTCGACCATCCTATTGCATTTTGGGGCGGGCAAGTCCTAATTTACGCCTGTGTCGCGCTGACGCTAATTTCTGCGGCTGACTATATTTACCATAATCGCAATGCCTTTAACAATAAGGAGAAAGCTGATGAATAAATCCGAACAAATAGTGTCGATATTAAGAGAAAAGGGCTTGAAACTGGCAATAGCCGAATCGCTGACAGGCGGGGCAGTCTGCGCCGCAATTGTCGCCATTCCCGGCGCATCCCATATTTTGGATGAGGCCATGGTTACCTATTCCAATGCCGCAAAAACCGCCCGTTTGGGCGTAAAACCCGCCACTCTGGCCGCCCATGGGGCAGTAAGCCCCGAAACCGCCGCGCAAATGGCGCGCGGAATCGCCGATACCGCAGGCGCGCAAATTGGGCTGGCCACCACGGGGATTGCGGGGCCCGACGGGGCAACGGCCGAAAAGCCCGTAGGACTGGTCTTTATCGCCGCCCACTTTAACGGCAAAACGACAACGAAAAAGCTGACCCTGGTAGGCAACCGCGCCGAAATAATCGCCCAAACCACAGACAATAGTCTGGATTTGCTTTTGGCGATATTATGTGGTAAAATGGATTAGTAGTGAAAGGAGCTGATGAAATGGTAATCTTGGATAAGCCGCTAAAAATGAGCGAAATGGAGGCAAATGAAAGGTTTTACCCGAATTCATATGTGATGATTCATTGCGAATTTGACGGGGGCGTTGTGCGGCAGGGGGATGTGGTGGCATATGCGCCGCCGGGCGGACGCGGGCCCTTAATTGAATATGGTTGGGATTTAGCAGAAACCGGTAATTATGGCGAAGTTCGCACTAATTACACTAGAGATCCATTTAACGGGGAGGCGTTAATGATTGAATTACACGCCTCTAAAGCATAAACCACATCCCGTATCGAAATAGAGGGTGATGAAATCAACCAAATCAAGGATTATCGTCATTCCCGCAAAAGCGGGAATCCCCTAAGTGCTGCAACATCTGCAAAATGGGGGATTCCGCGTCAAGCGCGGAATGACGTAAATTACTCACAGACGAAGATTAGGAGGAAGAATATGACTATTCAAGACGAGAGAAAAAAGGCTTTATCTACGGCTTTGGCCAAGATTGAGAAGGATTTCGGCAAGGGCAGCGTTATGAAAATGGGCGAGAAGGTTGCCGGGCTTAAGGTGGATTTCATCCCGTCCGGCTCGCTGGGGCTTGACATTGCGCTGGGAATTGGCGGCTATCCGCGCGGGCGCATTATTGAAATTTACGGCCCCGAATCTTCCGGCAAAACCACGGTTGCCCTGCATTTAATTGCCGAGGCGCAGAAAATGGGCGGAATTGTGGCATTTATTGATGCCGAGCACGCGCTTGACCCCGTCTATGCCAAAAAATTGGGCGTGGATATTGACGAATTATATATTTCCCAGCCCGACAATGGCGAGCAGGCTCTGGATATTGCCGATGAAATGATTCGTTCGGGCGCAATTGACGTAATTGTCATAGATTCCGTGGCCGCCCTTGTGCCCAAGGCCGAAATTGAAGGCGATATGGGCGACAGCCATATGGGTCTGCACGCCCGCCTAATGTCGCAGGCTCTGCGTAAAATGACCGCTCTGGCCAATAAAAATAATTGCATAATTTTGTTTACAAATCAGCTTCGCGAGAAAATCGGGGCATATGGCAATCCCGAAACCACGACGGGCGGCCGTGCGCTGAAATTTTATGCCTCGGTTCGCCTCGACATTCGCCGAATTTCCAAGAGCGAAATTAAGCAGGGCGACGATATTTTGGGCTTTCGCGCTAAGGTGAAGGTGGTTAAGAATAAGGTTGCGCCGCCGTTTAAGGTCTGCGAATTCGACATAATTTTCGGCAAGGGCATTGCGAAGGGCAGCGATATTTTGGATTTGGCCGTAGATTGCGGCATTGTGGCGAAGTCCGGTTCGTGGTTTTCCTATGGCGACATGCGCCTTGGGCAGGGGCGCGAAAAAGTCAATCAATATCTGCTTGAAAACCCCGATTTAAAGGATGAAATCGAGCTTGCGGTGCGCGACCACCACGGAGTTGTCGGCAATCCTACAAAGTTGAATGAAGAACCGATTCCGGAGCCCGCGCCCGCCAAAAAGTCCGCTAAAAAGGGCAAAAAGAAGGACGACGACATTGTGGCGGAGCTTAGTCTGGATGATGATGAAATTGACAGCATTATGAGCGAAATGGGCTTTGAGGGAGAACCCGAAGAATGATAATCACCGACATTAAGCCGCAAATCAAGAATACGAAGCGTTTTTCGATATTTATCGACGGCGAATTTGCCTTCGGCATTTCGGGCGAAGATTTGTTGTGGCATAAGCTGGAAATTGGGCAAAATCTACATAGAGATGATTATGATAAGCTGCTGAATCAGCTGGAATTTGCGGCTGCGCGTGATGCGGCCGTGCGAAATTTAAGCCGTTCGCCAAAGTCGATAGCGCAGCTTCGCGAAAAATTAGCCGAAAAAGAATTTTCGCCAAATAGTATAGAAAAAGTTATAGACCTCTTATGCGAACGAAACTATCTAAACGACACGGAATTCGCCATTTCCTTCATCTCGCATAAGGCCAAAATCAGCAATTTTGGGCGAAATCGCATTGAGAGGGAGCTGCGCCAAAAAGGCGTTGCGCAACGGGATATTGACGCCGCCTATGCGCAATTTGGCGGTGAAGATGAAGAAGCCGCCATTCGCCGCGCTTTGGCGAAAAAATTGCGCAATAAAAATCCCGCAGAAATTGCGGCCGACCCAAAAGAGCTTGCCCGACTTAAAGGCTTCCTGGCGCGCCGTGGCTTTGATTTTGATACAATTGACAAAATATTGGCGGCCTTTAGTTGCGAAAGCCCGACACAAGAAGGGTGGTCATAATATGAAAATTGAATTATCGAAAAAAGCCGATAAAGCCCTAAAACGCATGGATTTCAAAACTAGGACAAGAATCGAAGATGCTATTGCTAAGCTTCCGTCCGGTGATGTAATACCGTTATCCGGATATATTAATACATGGAGATTGGTTGTAGGCAATCGGCGAGTCCTGTTTTCTTATCCCGAAAAGGGTGTTATCTTAATAGAAAAAATCGCCCCCAGAGGGCAAGCCTATAAGGAGGGATGATTGATGACCCTAGTTCAAGAAATAAATTCTATTGTGGAGCAGCTACCCCAAAGGCAGCAAAGATTGATATTGGATTTGGTGAGCCTTATAAATCCCGATGATATTTTAACAGACGAGGATATAGCGGACATTAGGGAAGCGCGGGCAGAATATGCAAGAGGCGAAACCGTGCCTTTTAGGCCGCTATCCTTAGGCTAAAGGAGGAGAATTATGGCACTAGCTGACAAAATTTTTATTGAAAATTGCGAATTAATTTTAAATGAGGGCGTGTGGGACACGGGTCTTGACGTGCGAACGCGTTGGGAAGACGGCGCGCCTGCGCATACGGTCAAGCGTTTCGCCATGGTGAATCGCTATGACCTCTCTAAGGAATTCCCCGCGCTAACTTTGCGCCGACTGCCCATAAAGTCCTGCGTCAACGAGATTTTATGGATTTGGCAAAAAAAGTCGAATAATGTAAATGAGCTGGACACGCGAATTTGGGACTCGTGGGCGGACGAAAGCGGCTCTATAGGCCTGGCCTATGGCTATCAGCTGGGCAAAGTGCATAAATATAAAGAGGGCGATTTTGACCAGGTTGACCGCGTTTTATACGACCTCAAGCACAATCCCGCCTCGCGCCGCATAATTACAAGCCTTTACAATCACGAGGATTTGCACGCCATGGCCTTGTATCCCTGCGCTTATAGCATGACTTTTAACATTACAAATGGTAAACTTAATGCCATTTTAAACCAGCGCAGCCAAGATTTTCTTGCCGCCAATAATTGGAATGTCTGCCAATATGCCATTTTGGTGCATATGTTCGCGCAGGTCAGCGGGCTTGAAGTCGGCGAATTTGTGCATGTTATCGCCGATGCCCACATCTATGACAGGCATGTCGAAATCGTTCGCGAGCTAATCACCCGCGAGCCGCGCAATGCGCCACGATTGGTCATAAATCCCGAAATTGCGAACTTTTACGACTTCACCGTCGACGATTTTGCGTTGGAGGACTATAAGCCGCATCCATTTAATACCAAAATCCCAATCGCATTATAAGGAGGATTCTATGGGTAGCAAAGAAATTGCAACGGTAAGTACGGTTTTTATGTATCGAATAAATGTCGCGCTTGCCTCGATTTTGATTTTCATCAATATTCAGCTGGTTGTGGCGGTTTTTATCGTGGCCGAGGCCACCCCGCGCCATGTCGCAACCAATATAATCCTGCTGGCCCTCGCACTTTTATACGGCATTTGGGCCTTTAACGGCATGGCGAAAAAATTCATAATCTATCCCGAAGGGCTGGAATATCGCGCTTTGTTGGCGCGGCGTTTTATTGCGAATGAGGACATTAAACGCGTTGAATTTCTGCGCAGAGACGACGCGCGCCTGCGCATAACCCTGCATTTTAGCGAAGGGCGGCCCATGGTCATCAATGCCGGGGCTTTCAAGGACAATAAACCGCTGGTGGATTTTTGTGCGAAATTTGAAAGGGGTTAGGCCATGAAAACTTTTTGTGTATATTGTAAAGTGGTTGTTGAAAAGGACGAGGGCACAAAGCCCATAACCGTGGGAGCTTACAAGGCCGTATGCTGTGGCGAAGAATGTTTTACCAATGCCGCAAACTATGTCGATTTTTCGCGGCGGCGCAAAATCCTCTATGGCCTGGGCCTGGCGGTTTCCGCCATTTTGCTGTTCGTTTCCATTTTTTTCTTTGGCATGACCGAAACTTTGGGCGTGGCATTTTTTACCATTGGATGGATGCTGCTTGGCGTCGCCACCTTCATGTTCCCCTTCGTAATGCCGCAAACCATTGAAATGATGGGCATTAGAAAGGGTATGCGCCTAAGCCGCCTCGTTGGCATAATCACAATTTTAGCCACGCCCGTCTGGTTGCTATTCTTACTATAAAGGAGTATTTTCTTGAATACAAAAAGTAATAAATTCGACCTTACACAAGGGCCGATTTTACATAGACTTATAGCCATGGCTTTGCCGATTATGGCGACATCTTTCATGCAAATGGCCTTTAATTTGGCGGATATGTTTTGGCTAAGTTCGCTTGATGGCGGCGTGGCGGCGTCGGGCACGGCCGGCATGTATTTTTGGCTGTCCATGGCCTTAATTTGGATTGGACGCATGGGCGCGCAAATTGGCGTGTCGCAAAATATGGGCAAGGGCGAGCCCGAAACCGCCAAAAAATACGCGCAAAACTCCTTTGTGGTTGCGCTTGGTTTGGGAATTTTTTACTCAATTGCCATTATCGCCCTGCAATACCCGCTAATCGCCTTCTTTAATATCGACGACCCCAATATTGCCCTGCAAGCCCGCCAATATCTCGTTTCCACGGCCTTCGCCATCCCCTTCATTTTCACACATCAAGTAATCACGGGAATTTTCATAGGCTTTGGCAATACAAAAATTCCGTTTTATATTAATTCTTTTGGCTTGGCTTTGAATATTGCAATCACGCCCATGCTGATTTTTTGGGCGGAGCTTGGCATTGTGGGCGCGGGGCTGGGCACGGTAATCGCCTCGATTGTCAACCTTTTGCTGAAGCTTTGGGCCATGAAAAAGTACAAAGGGCGGCCATTTGAGGGCTTTAAGCCCCTGGCGCGCCCCGAAGGCAAATTTGTTAAGCAAATTTTTAAATGGGGAACGCCGATTGGCCTTGAATCCGGGCTTTTCACGCTATTATTCATGGTCGTAACCCGTTTTGTGTCAGATTTTGGCGATGGCGCGCTGGCGGCGCAACGCGTCGGCTCGCAGGTTGAATCCTTGGCGTGGATGATGGCGGGCGGCTTTGGTTCGGCCGTGGCCGCCTTTATGGGCCAAAATTTCGGCGCAAGAAAATTTGGCCGAATGAGGCAGGCCTACAAAGTCGGCTTGATTGCAATGGCGCTTTATGGCGCGTTTATAGGGGCTGTGCTGTTCATTTTTGCCGCACCCCTTGTCGGAATTTTTCTGAACGACCCCGAAGAAATCCAAATGGGCGTGGGATATTTGCGCGTTTTTGCCTTTACGCAGGTGCTGTTTTGCATGGAATCGGTGGCCGCCGACTCTTTTC
>JAITMQ010000158.1 GCA_031277225.1 Clostridiales bacterium
CTCAAATCCTCAAGAGTCATGCCGTTTTCCGCCAAAACTTCTTCGAGAGTATAAGTCCGCTCCTCACCGCGCGCAATAGCCGCAAGCGTCGCATCCGCCCGCCTTGACAATTCCCAATCAAAATCATCCAAAGGCGTTTCTTCGCCATATAAAAGCTTATCCAAAAAATCTAAAACATTCTGCAATTTGTTTTCTTCCACCATCTCAATATAGTCCATGACTTCCATCCGCAATTCGCTCATAAAATCATCCTTTCCGGGTGAGATATGTTATTTTAACACTCCTTACTCCACCTGTCAATAAAAAACCGCCAAGCAGGCTCGGCGGTTTTTGGGGGGCATCTATTCTTTTGGCTTTTTGTTAAACCAACCGAAGGCGGCGGCGAGGACTATTAGCAGGATTAGCCACACAAACCACGGCAGCGCGCTTAGGATATTGACCACAAAAGGCACTATTAGGAAAAAGGCCACTATCACAAGCACAAGCGGGCTTTTTGCAAAGGCGGGAATGCAGTCCTCGGGCTTTATGCCCGCCACAATGCCGCGCCTTAGGCTTAGCGCCTCAAAAAACGGGATGACCACGGCGGCGACAATGGAAAATGCTCCCAGCACGATAAATGGCGCAATTCCCATTATACCGAGCTGAACCGTAACAAATATCGAGAAGGCGAAGGCCGACAGGAAAAAAATTCCGCGGCGCATAAGCCCCAAATACATATGCCCAAGCCCCGGCAAAAACGCCAGCATAAACAGCAAGAATCTGCTGGGTTTTTTAACTTTGCCGCCGCCATAAGGCATAACAGGCGGTATAGACGGCGCGGGCGGCGCGTCCGCCCTTATATCCCTGTGTAATCACTCTTATCAATGCCATTTTGTTCGCTCATAATAACAACTCCTTTGCTTAGTTTTGCTTTCTAAAGAGATATACGCAAAAGTTTTGCAAAAGTTTGTTATGCCTAAAAATTATTTTATTGCGTCGGGGCAGTAATCGCCAGACTGCCTGTGGAGCTTGAGAAGGTGATAGAGCTTGGCGCAAACGGATTCCGCAGCCCGTCGTGCTCAATTCGCTCGCCGTTAAAGCTAAGCCCGGCGAATCTGCCCATGCTTGCGGCTATGTGATAATTCGAAACATCCCGCGTAAGGCTGACATTCGCATTGCCCGAAGATGCCGACATGCTAAGGGTCGTAAATGTGCTGCCTTCCACGGAAATAACGCCGCTTGAGGTTGAAACGCGCGCAAAGTCAAGGCTGCTGTTTGCAATCGCGGCGCGCCCGCCGGAAACGGAGAAGCTTGCTTCATCGCTAAAACTGCTGTCTGTAACCGCAATTTCGCCGCCGAAGGTGTTGAAGAATGTGGGCATATTGAATTCAACGCCCGCGCTTTCAATCCGCCCGGCGGACGTTGATGCCGAAACAGAGTAAAGCGACATTCCGCGCGGAATAATTACCTCAATCGTGCGATTAAACTCCTGCCCGCGTTCTCGCAAATAATCTCCAAGCCAGCCCATTTCAATGCCCACGAGGCCAAACGGCGTATGCGGAGTAATTGCGCTTGTGAGGGTCAACATACCATTTTCCACGCTGAAATTCCGCTGATTCTCAATCCATTCATAATGCCGCACAACGACATCTTCACCATCCCCCGGCACAAAGCGTATATTGTCCAAAAATGTGGTCAAATTAATTGAGGTTACGCCGCCAAAACTCTGCTCGACAGGCACGGCTTGGTCAAAAACTATAGTGCGCAAAGCATACAAGTCCTCGAAATGATACATTCCCCCTGTTGCTTGGTCGAAGTGGAAAACGGGCCCACCGGGGAAATCCTCCGACCACCACTCAAGCTGCGCCCTATATCCGGGGATATAAACCCGCTCGCGGTCATAGTCCACATTTCTAAGGGTTACGGTGCCATTCATGGCAACCACGCGCAGCTCGCCCGTAACGGTAATGTCTGACAGGAAAACATCGCCATATTCTACATAAATATCCAAATTCCCAAAACGTCTGTTGGGCGACATAAATATGGTCAGCGCAGGCTCGCCGCCTGCGGGTTGGCCGTCTGCATGGGGCAAAATCAGGAAGTCATTGCCGTTTTGCTCGACTCCATGGCGGGCGTTTGCGCTGCTTAAAAGCTGAAAGCCATTGTCGGCGTTCATCCTCTGAAACTCGCCACAGCCGCGAATATTTACATTGCTCCGCTCCATTTCGATTTCAAAATTCGGGTTTCGTTGAAGAATCGAGCCAAAAGTGCCGGTAAAGCTGTTTGTCGTGGTGCGAACCTCGCGCCTTAAATACTCAATATCGCCGCCATAATTGATGCTATGCGAGCTTGCTATAGGAATATTGTATATTGACCACACTCTGGGTACGGTTTCGGGTTCATATGCGGCGGGTTCATAGGGTTCATAGGCAACGGTTTCGGCTTCGGCCTCACCGCCGAAATTTATTCCGATTAGCGTCGCCGCCGTGGCAACCAATATGCCAAGCAGGACAAAGAGCGCAACGCCGCGCTTTTTACCCGGCTCGAATATATTTTTAAATCGTTCTTTAAGCATTTTCTTCCCTCCATTCATACAAGTGGCCAGGGCGGATTGGGCGCGCCGCCCGGCGGCCAAGGCCAGAATAAGCTCGCTATAACGCCGTTTGCCCGAAATGTCTTCAATGCGCACGGTCAGCATATCGCAAATTATTTCAATATCCCGATTTGCCTGCATTTCCATGAAATAGACGGCGGGATTAAACCAATAGACGGCCTTTGTGAGCATTAATGCCAATTTATACCAAAGGTCGCGGCGTTTGTGGTGAATAAGTTCGTGGCGAAGAATAAAACGAAGGTCTGTAGCGTCGTAATCGGCCACGGGCAGTAGAATTTGCGGGTTCAAAAAGCCCGTTAGCATCGGCGCGTCAATGCCCCGGCAGCGCAAAATTTGTATTGGCTTATTTATGCCCAAGCGTAGCTTTTCATTGTGCAAAATCTCTAAAACAAAGGAATCGGTTGCAATTTCGCTCCAGCGGCGAATGAAGCGGCGGAATTTCAAATGTTTTGCAGTCTGCATAGCTAGAACGACGACAATTCCGGCCAGCCAAATTGTTGCTATAATTGCTGTATAGTTAATTTCTACCGAATTCGGCGGCGCAATATAAAAGACGGGTTCATAAATTTCCACAGGCAGCGCAAGCAAAACAGGCTCGGCAGCGGTTCTGACCTCTGACATCTGACCTCTGACCTCTACAATCACGGGCATAGAAATCTCCACAGGCCTAGGAATGAATGTGAGGAAGGGCAAAGCCAAGGCCACCATCAGGACTATCCATAGCAAGTATCTTCCCCGCGAAGGCGCAACCCTAAGCATTATGAGAATTGCGGGCGTTACAATTAAAGTTGTGCTGATTATCGCCATTAAAAAACTCATGCGCCATCACCCGCCCTTTCGTCTATGAAGTTTTTCAGTTCGGCCAAATCGTCCTGCGAAATTGCCGCGCCGCTGTAAAGGGCGGCCACCAGCGAGCTAAACGAATTGCCGTGCAGACGCTCCAAAAAGGACTTGCTTTCAAGTTGCAAATAGTCGTTTTCGTTGATAATGGGCAAATAAATATTGGTTTTTCCGGCGCGGCGCACGCTTAAAAAGCCGCGCTCGGTTAGGCGCGCGAGGAAGTTTAGCACAGTTGTAAGTGCCCAGTCCTTTTTGCCCTCCAGCTCGCGCGCGACTTGCGCCGAGGTAATTTCGCCGCCGCCATGCGCCCAAATTATCTTCATTATGGCCAATTCCGCGTCGGGCAATCTGCTCATAAAATCCCCTCCTTCTACAAATGTAAAATCAACATAATTCATTTTACACTTGTAAAACGAGTTTGTCAAGCCCTTTTT
>JAITMQ010000170.1 GCA_031277225.1 Clostridiales bacterium
CCGGCAAATTAGGCATATATGGGGTATTTTTTGAAGTCGATTTTTATTTCCTCGCTGTTTTTGCGCCATTCGGCGAAGACGAAAAAGTCGTCCCATTTATCGTCGTTTTTGTCGGAAGTTAGAAAGTCCTCTTTTTTGCCGGGCGGGATAAGCCAGCCCGACAAATCCATCAAATAAATGTCGGCGGTTTCAATGTCCCGGCCTTCCCCGCTATCAATAAAAAAATGCATATTCAAAGCGGCGGCGGCAGTTTCTACCAGCCTAAGCCCGTTATTTTCCTTTATTTCAAAATCAATCATCTTGCCACCTCCTTGCCCTTATAACTTTGCCGTTGGTTATTCCATCTTTTAGGACAGAAACAAATTCACCGCCGTTGGAAATAACAACATCGCGGCCTTTTATGAAAAATTCGACCTCTCCCGATTGACCCGGCCAAGTTCCGCGCCGAATTTCGTTGTGGTTATCGATAATATCCGTGATTATTTCGCGCATCTTTTCGCGGTCGTTTTCGCTGCTTGGGTCAAGCCCGTAATCTTGGGCGTGCTTGCCGACTTTTTTCCCGAATTGCTTTGGATTCATCTTAACACCGCCTGTAGGTAGTCGCCAATTAAACTTAGGATTATTGTGCCTTGCCTTAGGTCGTGGCGGATGCCCGGCCTTGGGATTAGGATTGCGGCGTTGGCGTTGTCAAAATAGATTCTTTGGGCGGCTTCGTCTATGACGACATCATTCTTTCCTGTGGCGCGGTAAAAGCTCGCCAGCTGTTCAAAACCGCCGAAAAACCGCCACATTGCGTCATCGGGCGTGGGTTCGAGAATGTGGATGGGTGCTAAAAACGGATGTCGTTGCGCAAGCGAGGCGGCGGCGGACATGCTGAAACGCGCGTCGTCGGGGGTTTTGTCGAAAATTACGAAATAATACACAAAACCATTTTGTGTGGCGGAAATTAAAATAGTGTCCGTTTCGTCATTTGTGTGCAAACTCGCGCCATATCCCGCGCCTCGAAGCAGTTCGGCCATTTGCTCCAATTCATAATCGGTCGTAAAAAATAGCACACCGCCGGCGTTATAGCTGTCGGCGAGGTCAAAAGGCAGGGTAAGGCTATATTCACCATAAAAATCCCTTATTTCGCCGCTTCTCCCTGTGCAACATGCCGCAAGCGCGCAAAGAGTGACAAGCAAGAAGCAGGACATTATAAGCCGCTTCATGAGATGCGCTCCTCCAGCTTTTCGAGGGCTTCAAAGATATATTCCTCATATTCTGCGGCGGTGTCGACGATTAATTGCGCCAGCGCATGGCCTAAATACGCGAAGCGTTCGGTCAAATCCATTTCCAGAAGATTTTGCGCAAAACCTTCTCCGAGTAGATAATCCAGCGCGGCGAAAAGCTCAATCGCGGGCAAACTTTCACCAATCATGCCCTCAATCAGAGCCGCACCGCCAAAAAGCGTGGCCAGGTCAACCAGCGCGAAAAGGGCGGCGGGTTCAAGCTCCGGAAAGGCGTGTTCAATTGCCGCCAAAACAGCAATGCTCACCAGCGGCATGGACAAAATATCCATCAAAACTTCTTCGCCAAGCAATTCTTCGACTTCGTTAAAGCCGGGGAAAAGCCTTGCTGTGCGCAATAGGTTCTGGGGCGCAACACCTTCATCGAAGCCAAATTCCTCAACGAGGAATTCCTCAAGCTTTACGCGATAAGGCAAGACGGCCATGATTTCATCACGAAGCGGTTCTTCGAGATGCTCGGAAATGCCGAATTTGTCAAGCCCTTCCTCTAAAGTGTCGGCGAAGGCAACCGCAAATGCGCCCTGCGGCGAATCCGCGCCCGTCATCGGCACGGACATGAATGTCAATGCGCCTATCAAAACCACGCTAATCAAAAATGTTAAACTTTTCTCATAATATCCCATAAAATCTCCTCCAATTTTCAAGCTATACAAATTGTAGCATATTCGCAACAAAAAATCAAGCCGAAATCTCCGAACCGATGTGCCATAAAAAGTTGTGCAAAAAGGCTAAAAATATGTTGACATTTACACTCTGTTATGGTATAATATTTTACAAGGAAGGCCTCCTACAAATAATTTTATGGAGGTAATTCAAATGAGTGAAGTAAAACGTATCAAAAAGAGCATACACAGGGGCATGTTTGCCATGTTTATTATGCTTGCCGCTGTGTTGATATTAGGGTTTAGTAGCAATGTCTATGCGCAAAATCTGCCTGAGAGGGACATGGATGAATTGAAGTCTATCGCATCCTCTCTTTTATCGGAAAACAGCATGACGAGAACATCCGGTGTTGAAATGTGGTCGCAGGAAAATATTTATTTGCACCCATTTCATGATGAAGTTGCCGTAAGGCACAACGGTGATTTTAGAAATGCTCTTTTAACTGAAATTGTTAAAATTCTTAGCGAGGCTGCCAATATACAATATCGCTCAAGCGGAATTGATGAGAATGCGGCTGTTATTGTAAAATGGGCAGGGTCTTTCCCTTCTTTAGGCCAATATGGCTTTGAAATCATCTTTCTTCGCGAGGAGCATATGGCTCTTGTAGACTTTATCTTGGAATTTTCGGGTATCCCGAAAGAAATAACGACAATTGCATATTTTTGGCCCGCAGGAAGCGACAAAACAGCCGCGTGCATATTTGACGAACCCGGAGCTTTTTGGGGCCCCGGCGCATGCCATTATCCATATGAATGTGAACTTTGTACCGATGTGCATGAGCTTGGGCTTGAAAAAGATTGGTCGACTGAGCGTTACGAGGAAGATTTCGTAAATCCGGAACCGCATACACCTTGGTGGGATCTTCCCATGGGTACTCGACTACATATTCAAGTCATAGACGGGGGAACAAGGCCGTTTAGCATGGGAAGCCCTAGGTCAGCAGCGGATACATCACGAGGCTTTAGTGCAGGACATGGACGAGTGGAAGTGGGAGCAAGTGTTCGGCTTACTCCGACAGGAACTGCTATAGGAAGTGTTAGGGGTGCCGCTTTCCACCCGGAGCATGGTCTGGATTTACTTGAAATTCAGCTATACAACATAAGCGGATTACAAGGAAGAGTTTCAACAGCAATCCCTCAGCTTCCGGGCAGACGTATCACAATTTTTGCCGGCTCAAGACCACAAGTAAATACTCTTGTTACCTTTGCAGGGGCAGCAAGCGGCAATCAATCCGGGCGTACACTTGCGTCCTCGGTTAATGCATACATACCGAATCTTGCTTTTATGCGTAATATGATAAGGGTGGATATTCCGGCGATTGGCGGAGACAGCGGTTCAGCACTATTACGAGATACTGTAGTCGCAGGAATCCTATGCGGAAGTGCTCGTTGTCCAATAACTAATCGCCTCATGATATACTTCTCATCCCTAGAAAATTTTTAGGTAAGCAACAAAAACCCCTTGCGAATCGGCAAGGGGTTTTTGCTGGCAAAAAATCAAGCCGAAATCTCGGCTTGATTTTAAGAGATGACTATTCGAGAATCCAAACGCGCACATTATGGCGGCGGCCCCATTGGCGCACTTCGGCCATTGTGTCCAAAAAGACATCAACTTTATAGCCGCGAATTGCGCCGCCGCGGTCGCCGGCAACCGCAAAGCCATAACCCTCTATATACATGCGGGTATGGAAGGGAATGACATTTGTGTCAACAGCCACAACACCCACCTGCGCCTGCATTCCGCTGGCCGTAATTCCCCACCAAGGATGGTCGGGCGTGCGACCCGTGCAGGACACGCTAAGGGTATAGGCCGTGGACTCCATCAGCACCATGCGGCTATAGGTGAAGGCCTGACCACAGGCCGACAATGCCGTATTGGGCGGCAAAGGCACGCCAATATGCACAATTTCGCTTAGGGGCTGCCTTACTATGCTGTCAGACAAAAAGCCCTCATAGACCAGCTGGCCCGCAAGATATTCACGCTGGAAGGCCATTCGCCGTAGGCCGGGCGCGCCCTCGCGATAAATTGCGGTTTCTCCGACGGGCACAAGAAAACTTTCGACATATTCCCGCTCAAATGGCAGGGGTTCATATTCGGCTCTTGTCGCCCAACCAATGGTCAGTAAATCGATAATTTCGCCGGGTTCGGGGCGGTGCCGCGCGACTGTTGTGTCGAAAATGATTTGTTCGTTGTCATTGTCGAAAAGATTCCCAAAATCGGCCGCTATTGTAACCAAAGCCGCGCCCGGGCGGGCATAAAAGGGAATGAGTTCGGGATTGCCGTCAAGCCTGATAAAAACAGGAAAGGCTCTCTCAATTTCGATAACCATACCCCTATGTATCGGGAAATTAAGCGCAGGGCTTACCACGTCAAATTCATGTATGAAAAAGCCCAATTCGTCCATTAATCCAAGTACGGTTTCTTGCTCGGTGTCAATGCTTCTTGTGTAGCCGTTGTCTACGAGTACAATGCCGAAGCTTGCGCCTTCGTAGGTGTCTGCGCCCATGAAGAAAATGGCCAAAGTGGTCATTGCCCCCACGAATACGCGATAAAGAATTGTTTTATTCATTTTATAGCCTCCTTGTCATATGGCCGTTAACATTTTCGTAATATTTGCAACAATTTTTGTAACAATTACATGGCCATATTTAACATTATAGTCATTTATTGGAAAAAGTAAACCCCAAAATGACCAAAATTCCCAAAATTTGTTAAATTAAAAGGATATACCATAACAACAGTACACCCTAATTTAACAATTTCGTAATATCTTAACATATCCGTAACAATTTGTCAAGCATTTTTTTCGTGGGCGGGCGTTGTACCGTGGAGTGCCGACTAAAGTCGGCTAAAGTAACGCTTAAAAGCACCCATCACATAACTAAAGGCCTACCACATGGCAGGCCTTAAAATTAGGGCGTGTTGACACTAAGTTGCTATACGCCTTTACACCCTTACTTTCATGCCCCATACTCCCTTCTTTTAGTCTCCAAAACACTCTTGGCAAGCTCTGCGTTCTGCTTGTAGACATAAACCATCTCCGGCGGTATCCCCGGATAATTTCTCATGCCGTCATACAGCATTTCCGCATAGGACACATGCACTTCCGCCCAATCCAGATATTCTCTCCGGGAATCCCCCCTATCTCGCAATTGCACCGCTCTATCGCCCACCACCTTCTCAACCCGCTCAACCGTCCCCAAGGACAAGGGGGATTCGCCGGTATTTTTAAAGATTTCCGCAACCTTCTTGAATTTACGAAGCCCCTCTCCCATATTAATCATGGACGGCACGAAACCGGCATATCGGACTATTTGCGGGTCTTGGTCATCGCAATAAATCAAGCCCAATTCCGAATCCGCTTCCGGATTGCCCAGTTCCATACCCACCAACCTTTTTAGCATATCCGCGAATAGGTCGGCTCTTGAACCATCTCTATCGAAACCCCTCAAAGCGACCAAGGTATTCCACATACCCCAAGCACTCCCGCCATCGGCGGCTTTTCCAAACCAAAATAATGTTTTTTCTAAATCTTTATCAGCGAAATAAATTCCTAGGTCAAGCTGGCTTTCTGCGCAGCCACCTTTGGCTCTTTCCATTAAATCTGTAGACATAAAATCCTCCCATCTTCCTCAATGATTATGCACATTACTAACGACTTTGCATGGTCCTGTACATTTGATAGAAATGACAATTTTTGTAATCTTGCCCGCGCGACAACGAGCACCTTTTGCTTGGCGTTAATTGGCAACTATCATATCCCGAACGATTCTTAATAGGACACTCGCTGGTATTTCTAAACTCCTGCGCTAATCTTCCTATTGTATTCACCTGCCTTCCCCCTCTCATAAATTTCATTTATACTAACTTGTCATCTGTTGTAACTATACCATAACATGGG
>JAITMQ010000171.1 GCA_031277225.1 Clostridiales bacterium
GATTCCGCTGTTAATCGGTTCTGCGTGGGGTGCGGGGGCTGATAGTCATTTGGAGTGGAATGTCAATTTAATCAAGGAAATTGCGCGCGAGAAAGGCTTGTCGTTTAAGGCGGCAATAATCTCCTCACAAATCGCACCCGAAACGGTTCTGACCAGCTTTGAAGCCGGGAAATTGAAGGCCATGCCGCCCGCGCCCGCGCCAACCGAGCAGAACATCAAACAATCCGCGAATATTGTCGCGCAAATGGGCGAAGAACCATTCATTGCGGCCTTGGAGAGCGGCGCACAGGTCATTATAGCCGGTCGCGCCTATGACCCCGCGGTTTTTGCAGCACCCGCCATTTCTGCGGGCTTTAATCCCGGCCTTGCCCTGCATATGGGCAAAATTTTGGAATGTGCGGCAATTGCGGCCCTGCCGGGCAGCGGAAGCGACTGCATGTTCGGCATTTTGCGCGAAGACCATTTCGAGCTTATGACTCTGAATCCCGCGCGCAAATGCACCATAACATCCGTGGCGGCGCATACTCTCTACGAAAAAAGCAATCCTACGAGATTGCCCGGCCCGGGCGGCGTGTTGGATTTAAGCGAAACGACTTTTGAGCAGAATGGGGATGCGGTTATTGTGCGGGGCAGTCGTTTCATTCCGGACGAAGGCGTGGGCTATATTAAGCTTGAAGCCGCAAAACTTGCGGGCTATCGCACGCTCTCATTCGCCGCCGCCGCTGACCCAATTATGATTAGCCAAATGGATGAAATTGTCAAGGAAGTTAAGGAGCGGGTTTCAACGAATTTTAAAGACATAGGCGAATTCTACCTGGACTTCAAAGTATACGGAGCAAATGGCGCGGCCTTCTATTCTCTGACCTCTGACCTCTGCCATCTAAACGAAGTAGCAATAATCATTGAAGCCATAGCCAAAACCCCCGAATTATCAGCCACAATCTGCTCCTTCGCCCGCTCAACCCTTCTGCACTTCGGCTATAGCGGCCGCAAATCCACGGCGGGCAATTTGGCCTTCCCCTTCTCGCCTTCGGATTTTGCGGGTGGGGCTGTCTACGAGTTCAGCCTATATTGCTTAATGGAAGCCCGAAAAGACTTGTTTCCAATAAAAATTTACGATTGTAAGGAGGGCGCATGGAATGATTAGATTATTTGACCAAGCAGAAGTAATCCGAAGCAAAAATTCGGGCCCCTATGAGCTTACTTTTGACATAATTTTCAAAGAAGCCGAACATTTCAAGGCCTTTGCGGCGGCAAATGTGATGACCCCGGCCGTTTTCGCAAAGCTTTATAATATCCCCGAAAGTGATGTTTTGTCGGTTATCGCTTTTCCGCCTGCCAAGGCCGTTAAGATTACGATAATCCGCCCCATGGCCTCGGGTGCTTTAGGGGAAAAGGATATCTATGGCGCGCAGCAGCATGGACTGCTGCTTAACTTTGAGTATAGCCTGTAGATAGGGGATTCCTGCTTGCGCGGGAATGACGGAGGAGGAGGTGAGATTATGTATAAAACAATGGAACAAATCGAGCGGGAATATGATGGGAATTGGGTTTTTATGGTAAATTGCGATAAAAGCCGCGGCAGCCTCGTTGGGGGCGAAGTTGTTTTGCATGACCCCATAAAAGCAAATGTTCTTTTGGCCATGGAAGCATATGACCATTACCCCAATTTAACATCATTTAGGTATGTCGGAAAAATACCGGAAGGGATTGTTTATGTCTTATGAAAACAATTACTATTGATTTAAAAATGTATGGAAACCTTATCGTGCTTGAGCCGGAGTTATGGAAGATAAATTCGGGAGGCTTCGGGGATTTTACGGCCTTTATTGACACCGGAGCCAGCAGAACCACGATAGATAAGGAAGTTTTGCATCGCGCAGGCTATGATGTGGAAAGCGGCAAAAAAACCATGGTAACCACTGCCGGTGGCTTATCCCTTGTAAATGAAATAGTAATAGAAAAATTGAGAATCGAAGACCTGGTTCTGGAGAACCTTAAAGTTTATGCCCACACATTCCCAAGCGAGTTATTTATATCCGGCCTAATAGGCCTTGACATTTTATCACAATTCGACGTAAACTTTTTGTTTAGCAAGGACTTGATAGAATTTACGGAAATTGTGGGGGGTTGATATGGTTATCTTGGAAACCGACAGGCTTATTCTGCGGGATTATTTGGAGGCGGATTTGGAAGATATGCACAGGCTTTGGTCTGATAGGGATACCATGCATTATTTGGACGATATTGCAACCGACAGCATTGACGAAACCGCTAAATATTTGCGAATTGGGCTGGAAAATGCAGATGGGCATTATTTTTGCATTTGCGGCAAGGATGGCGTGTATATGGGTGGTGTGGGTTATACTATTACCGAGATTTCGCCCTTGGGCAAGGTTGTGCATATGGGTTTTATGATGTTGCCGGAGTTTCATGGGCGCGGGTTTATGACCGAGGCCGTGAAGAAAGTTATTGAATTTGCTTTTATGCAAGACAGCTGTGTTCGCATAACCACGGGCTGCCATAGCGAGCATACGGCCAGCAGCAGGGTCATTGAAAAGGCGGGGTTTCGCAGGATTGAAGGCGAGGCAAACCGCCTGGAATATGCCTTAAATAAAAACGAGTTTTGGGGGTGAGGTTTTGAGGGAGATATTTGTTAGTGATATTGCCGCTAAAGTGGCGGAATTGTGTGTTCGGGCTTGTGTCGAGGTTTCGCCCGAAATTCGGCGTTTAATGCAGGCCGCGCGCCCCTTGGACGCGGGGCTTGGCGGGCAGGTTTTGGAGAAAATGCTGCTGAATCAAGAGATTGCAAAAAGCGAGCGTATGCCCATTTGTCAAGACACGGGCATGGTTGTTGTTTTTGTGCGCATAGGACAAGATGTGCGCATCGTTGGCGGTTCGCTTGACGAGGCCATAACCGACGGCGTGCGCATGGGATATGACAAGGGCTTTTTGCGCAAATCCGTTGTGGAAGACCCCATTCGCCGCGTAAATACGGGCGACAATGCCCCCGCGATAATTCATTACGAAATTGTGCCGGGCGACGGCTTTCATATCACGGTTTCGCCCAAGGGCTTTGGCAGCGAAAATATGTCGCGGCTGGTCATGCTTGTGCCCGCCGACGGCATCGAAGGAATCAAGAATTTTGTGCTTGAAACCGTTATAAAAGCCCATTCCAACGCCTGCCCGCCCATAATCGTAGGCGTGGGCATTGGCGGCAGTTTTGAACTTAGCGCAATTATGGCCAAAAAGGCACTTTTGCGCAAATTGGGCGAGGCGCATCCCGACCCGTTTTGGGCGGAAGTTGAGGCCGAATTGCTGGTGAAAATTAACGAAACAAATATAGGCCCTGCGGGGCTTGGCGGACGTTTAACCGCCATGGCCGTGCATATTAACACCTATGCGACACATATTGCGGGATTGCCGCTGGCGGTGAATTTGGGCTGCCATGTAAACCGCCACGAGGAGGGCGAGCTATGAATGAAATTCGCGAAATTACAACCCCTTTGACGGACGAGATTATTCAAAGCCTAAGCTGTGGCGAAATGGTGTATATCACGGGCAAAGTCTATACTGCGCGCGATTTGGCGCATGGGCGCATTATGGTGATGTTGGACGCGGGCGAGGCCATGCCATTTGAGTTTACGGGCAATATTGTGTTTTATGCGGGGCCAAGTCCCGCGCCGCCCGGCAAATGTTGCGGCTCTATTGGCCCGACGACGGCGGGGCGAATGGATTTACATTCGCCGACGCTTATTGCGCATGGGCTTAAGGCCATGATGGGCAAGGGGCTACGCGCCGACCCTGTTCGTGCGGCGATTAGGGCGCATGGCGGCATTTATTTTGCGGCAATAGGCGGCGTGGCGGCTCTTATGTCGAAGTCGATTAAAAGCGTTGAAATTGTGGCCTTTGAGGATTTGGGGACGGAGGCTGTAAGGCTGCTTGAGGTTGAGAAATTCCCGGCAATTGTGGCAATTGATTCTAGGGGATGTTGCATCTATGACCGGTGATGCCGACTGAAGTCGGCTAAAGTAACGCTTAAAAAGCGTGGATGCTTTGCAAGCGTTACTTTAGCCGCCTTCAGGCGGCACTCACTCGCTTGGAGATTGGAGGGACTTATGATAGGTGAAACCATAGTAATCACAGGCAACGGCAAGGGCAAGACCACGGCGGCTTTGGGGCTGATTATTCAAGCCGCCGGGCGTGGTTTGCGCGTTTATTTGGGGCAATTTATGAAGGACGGCAATTATAGCGAGATTAAGGGCTTGCGGAGCAATTTCCCCGGCGTTGCCGTCGAGCAATATTCGGGCGATTTGATTTTGGGTCGCCTTGCGGAAAATTCGGACAAGGCCACGGCCGCGGCGGGGCTGCGCAAGGCGCAGGCGGCTCTGAATGAGGGCAATTATGACCTGATTGTTCTGGATGAAATCAATGTGGCGGCCTTTATGGAACTAATCCCCGTCGAGGCCGTAACCGACCTAATCCACAACAGGCCAAAAAATGCCACACTAGTCCTAACAGGACGCTATGCCGCCCCCGAAGCAATCGCCCAAGCCGACAAAACCTACGAAATAGGCGAAATTAAGCACTATTACAACCAAGGCACGCCGGCGCGGGTTGGCATAGAAATGTAGGATGCTCAAGCAGAATTTTGTGCAACTTTTTCAAAGAAAAATCCCTTAATCGTTGAGATTAAGGGATTTTAGGTATGGAGGCGAGGAGAGTTGAACTCCTGTCCGAAGATGCTTCCGCAAAGCTTTCTCCCATCACTTTCGGTTTTTATTTCTCCCTTGCTGCAATTGAACCGACAAAAAATTGCGGCGAGGCAAGCTCCTGGATTTTCGCCTCGTGGCGGAGCGGGCATGAGGCGAGTTTTCTGCCTAGTCGATGCCGGCGTTCCGGGCGGCAGAGTTCCGGGGCCGACAGCTCATGTCTGTAATTTGGCTATTGGGGAAGTCCCACTTAAGCAGCCATAGCTACAGGAGCGAAAGTTCTATTGTTGCCAATTAATTTTTTTGTGCCTTGTTAACGCGGTTGACGCCGCGGATGGCTTGCTTTGTTTTCCGAATCCCCGTCGAAACCGTTACGCCCCCGGTGGCAATCGCTGCGCGATTGCAATTAATAATTATTAATTATTAATTATTAATTGATAGTTGCTTGGAGTTTTATTATACTTGGTTTTTTTGTGGTTGTCAATAGTTAGTTTTTGGGTTAGGGGGGGTTATTTGTTTTGTAGTAAGGCTGCTGAATTCCGGACCAATTTCCCGATGTTGAATCTTTAGAAGCGATGATGACGCACAAAATTGTCCCTGCTATCGAAGATAGAGAGATAGTTGCCGATTATAAAGTCTTCCACAGCACGGCGGGCATTTTCGCTAAAGGCGGCTCAAGGTGCGGCGGCTTCCGCAGGGGGGCGGAAAAGCTCGGCGACATCTTCAAGGCTGTCAACGAGAAAATCGGCGATTAGCGGGAATTCCTCCAGCGCGCGGCCGCCGGTGTCGGTGAAATATATGGGATTATAGCGCAGGGAGAGATTACTTTGTGGCAGGCGATTTAGGGAAGCGGCCCAGCCCGTGGCGGCGGGATTTTCCTGATAAATCACCAAAAAGCCGGCCTGCTGCGCAAGATATACAAAAATTTGGTTAAGCCCCGAAAGGCTATAGGAGTCGACTAAAAGCCAGATTTGTCCGCCGAAGGCGGGGCTGTCGCTTAGGGGCGTTGCGTCAAGGGTGATATTAAAGCCATGGCTTAAAAGGGCGAAATCGTCGGGATTTGCATAGGGCATATTTGCCGCTGTTGCGGCGGCATCAACCAAATTGCCAAAGCTGTAAAAATTCCGAAGATTTTCGCTGACATTATTCGCAAAGGGCGCATTGGCGTGAAAGCCGTAAAAATTCACGCTTAGATATTGCTCAATATTCGGTTCGACAATCAGCGGCAGGAAATATTCGGCAAAACCCGCGTCAATCCCCCTAATGTCAATGACCAAATTTTCGACTTCAAGCCCTTCATAGAACCCCAAAATCGCAATCGCCTCGTCCTCGTGCATGAAATTCCAAATGGGCTGAAAAGCGCCTTCGGTATAGCCTTTTGCCAAGAAATTGTGCACCTGTAAATATGCCGCATTTTCGGCCAAAAAGCCCATGCTGTGGTTTGCATCCCCTATGGGAACGTAAAAACGCTCGTCGGTAAAACGCCAGTCATAATGTCCGAAGAAATAGGGCTGCACAACCCACGACGGCAGTCTGCCCGCCTCGGAAATTACATGCAGGCCGCCCGTTCGTCCTAAATGCTCAATAAAATTTTCGTTTATAAAGTCTAAAAAGAAAGTGGGTGAAAGGCCATAACGCGCGACTTCGGCGAGTTCGTCAAGCGCATCTGTTGCAAGCGCGCGAACATCAATTCCGCGCCGCTCAATCATCTCCAAAAACGGATAATTCTCGCTTAAATTCGCCAAAAGATAGGCAAAATCGCCCATTCGGTTCATTTCCCTATGAATTGCGCGCCCCTCGCGCATAATTTCCCGCAATTCGTCTGAAACGGGATGGGGCGCAAAAATCCCCTGTTCCGGCCCTATTCCCAATTCGTTAATAAGCAAAGGGGCCGAAACCAAAACCACAAAGGCCACAATGGCAATGACCCAATAAACCCGCCGAAAAAGCTTTTTGTGCGTTGCGAAAAACAAAGCCGCATTGGCGCGAAATCTAACCCAAGATTGACGCATATCTCCTCCTATTCTTAGAGGTCAGAGGTCAGAGGTCAGAAAGCACAATCTGACATCTGACATCTGACATCTGACATCTAGCCCGCCCAGGCTACTATTAAAAAGTACACCAAAAGCAGTACTCCCGCCATTGCCAGCACGAATGGCAAAAATACTCTCACTGCCGCCAGCATTATCGCCAGCAAATCTCCTTTTTCAAGTTCAAGGGGCTCCTCGGTTTTCGCCCTCTCTAAAATTGCATTTTGCTCTTCCCGAGAAAGCCCCCTCTTTTTATTGCGCGGAATTAACATGGGGTTCACCCCCTTCAAGGTATCAGAGGTCAGAGGTCAGAGGTCAGAGAGCGTAATCTGACATCTGACCTCTGACATCTATTCATTATACTTATGGCAAGCGACATAATGCCCCGGCGTTTGCTCTTTCCAAACGGGCACAACTTCAAAGCAAATGTCCATACATTCCCTGCAGCGCGTGTTGAATTTACAGCCTTTTGGCGGATTAACCGGGCTTGGAATGTCGCCTTCAAGGATAATCATTTCTTTGTCGCGCTCTAAATCCGTTGTCGGAATGGCGGACAAAAGCGCCTCCGTATAAGGATGAAGCGGATTTTCGAACAAATCCTTAGACGAGCATAACTCTACTATATTGCCCAAATACATCACCGCCACGCGGTCGGAAATATATTTGATAACCGACAAGTCGTGCGAAATGAACATATAGGTCAAATTGTCTTTTTCCCGCAGGTCTAAAAGCAGGTTAATAATTTGGGACTGAATTGACACGTCAAGAGCCGACACAGCCTCGTCGCAAACGACAAATTTCGGCTTTACGCTAAGCGCACGCGCAATGCTTATGCGCTGACGCTGGCCGCCCGAAAATTGGTGCGGATAGCGGTGAATCATATAGGGGGCCAGACCGCAGTCGTCCATAACCTTGGTTACATAGGTCTGCATACGCTCGTTTTTCGCCCTAAGCTCGTTATGCGTAATCGGCCCTTCGGACACAATTTGCCCAACCGTCAGCCTTGGATTCAAAGACGAATAGGGGTCTTGGAAAATAATTTGTAAATCCTTGCGCAAATGGCGCATTTCATTGGTTTTAAGCAAGGACAAATCAATTCCGTCATCCCTATATTCCTCATATTTTTGGAATTCGGCATTGTCTTTATAGCGGGCGCGCAAAGCCTCAACCGCGGCGCGTTTTTGGCTTCTTGCGGCCTTGGCCTTCTCCAAGTCGGACTTGACTGCATTGTCAAGGCGGGCGCGAAGGGTGTCAAGCTTTGCGGGGTCGCCGCCGCCTTCATTTTCCAAGGAATATTCCAATTCCGCCACCTGCAGGCGCAATTTCGTAAGATTATTGTTAACGGATTTAACGTCAAGGCAGGTCTTGTAATATTCCATAAACACCTGCGAGGCCTCGGCATAATTTTCGGCGGCGTAAAAACCGCCAACCAGCCGCACAATCGCCAAAAAGTCCGCCGTGGCCGTGCGCTTTTTCTCATTGCGCTCATTCATTTTGGTATAGAGCTGTTTGCGCTTGTCTTTATCGGTAGAATCGCCGATTTGACGCTCAAGCGCGGCAAAATCCGCCTCAAGCTTTTCAAGCTCTTCCAGCCCCTTTTTGGCCCTGGCACATTTTTTCTCAAGATTTTTATAAATGTCCAAAACATAGATTGGGGCGACATCCTCTAAAGATTGGCCGTAATATATGGTTTGTCCGTCGGTTTGGTTATAGAGTTGCAACAGGGTACGCCCAAGGGTGGATTTGCCGCAACCCGACTCGCCCACCACGCCAAGGGTTTCCCCCTCGTAAATATTGAGAGAAACGCCGTCATTGGCCTTTACAAACAAACCCCTCTTGCCCCGCACGGGGAAATACATCTTAAGCTCTTTAATGCTTAAAAGTGGCTTTTTATTGTTTTCCATGACGCTCCCCCTCTTCCGGGTAAAAACATCTTACCCTTTGGTCTGATGAAACTTGATAGAGTTCCGGCTCTTCGTTTTGGCAACGCTCTGTTGCATATTTGCAACGCGGCGCAAATTTGCAGCCAATTGGCAAATCCAGCGGATGCGGCACAACGCCCTCGATGGGGTCAAGCCTTGTGCCGACGGGCGTGTCCAGTCGCGGAATTGAAACCAAAAGAGCCTCGGTATATGGATGGGAATATTTTGATTCGCCAAAAATTTGGCGCACGGGAGCTTGCTCAACCACCTGCCCGCAATACATAACCGCCACATCGTCCGCCATTTCGTTTATAACGCCCAAGTCATGCGTTATAAACATTATGGCCGTACCCTTTTCCTTTTTGAGATTATTCATAAGGCGAAGGATTTGCGCCTGTATGGTTACGTCAAGCGCTGTCGTCGGTTCGTCGGCAATAAGCAGGTCGGGTTTGCAGGCAAGGGCCATGGCAATCATAACCCTCTGCCTCATTCCGCCGGACAACATAAATGGATATTTTTTCGCAACAATTTCAGGCTCCGGAATTTTAACGTCGGCCAAAATTTTGACCGCCTCCACATATGCCTGCTGTTTGCTCATGCCTTGATGCACCCTAAAAGACTCGCCAATTTGCTTACGAACCGTAAAAATCGGGTTAAGGCTTGTCATGGGTTCTTGAAAAATTACGGAAATTTCGTTGCCCCTGACTTTATTCATCTCTTTTTTGCTAAGCTTTGAAAGGTCGCGGCCTTTAAAGGAAATTGTGCCGCTTACAACCTTGCCGTTTTCGTCTAAAAGGCGTAAAATACTCATTGCGGAAACGGATTTTCCGCTTCCCGATTCGCCAACAATTCCGAGCGTTTTGCCCGGTTCTACGGAATAACTTACGCCGTTAACGGCCTTAATGATTCCGCGTCTTGTTTCGAAATAAGTGTTAACATCATTAAGCTCTAATAATGGCATATGTCTTACCTCCCTCTCGTACGTGGGTCGAAGGCTTCACGCAAGCCATCGCCTATTAGATTTATGCTTAAAGTTACGGTTACAAGCGCAATAGCCGGGAAAACCCATCTCCACCATTGTTCGCGCAATACAATAGTATTTGTGGCGGCATTAAGCATATTGCCCCATGTCGGCGTTGGTTCTTCAATTCCGAAGCCCAAAAAGCCCAGCGTGCTTTCAATAAGCATAGAAGCCGCAAGCCCCAAGGCAAATTGCACAATAATAACCGACAAAATATTTGGCATTATATGTCTGCCGATGATTATAGGTTCTCTAACGCCAAGCGCGCGCGCGCCCAGCACATATTCGGTTTGGCGCGCTTGAAGCACCTGCCCGCGCACAAGGCGCATTATAGGCGGGAACATGAAGAAACCAAGTATAACCATCAGCAGCATTAGAGCCGGAATTGCGTCCATATCTCGTCCAAAGTGCCAATTTAGCAATAGCGCAATCGGCAAGAATGGTATAGAACCCACCGCCTCTCCAAAGCGCATTATAAGCATATCCGCCGTGCCGCCGAAATATCCGGCTATAGAACCAAGGGTTATACCAAGCACGGTGGCAATTATAATCGCAATTGCGCCAATGAACAGGGAATATCGACCGGCCGTCCAAAGGCGGCCGAAAATATCGCGGCCCATTTCGTCCGTACCCATCAAAAAGCCCTGCAAGCCCCAAGTTTCGACCGTTCCATCCGCCCTAAAGGCGTAATTGTGGTGGAAACCCGTAACAATTTCTACAAAACCAGTGCCTTGTGGCGCATTAATTTGGCCATAGGCATTGTCGCCCCAGCTGACAACAGAACCATCGCTTAAAAGCGCGGTAAAATGCGCAGAGCCGCCCTCTATACGCGTGGCGCGGCCTTGAACTTCCGGCGGAACATGAAATGCCGCCTCGTCTGCGCCCCATGCCACAACCGTGCCATCGTCCAAAATTGCGGCGACATTACGGTCTGTCATTGCAAAGTCGACCGCGCGGCCTTGCACCTCGTCGGGCACTTCTCTATAGACGCGGCTGGCCGGGTTTGGAATATGGATATATCCGTCGTCGGTTCTAACGCCCGCGCTTAGAAAGCTCATTTCAACTTGCACCAAATTAGACCCGGGGGGAATTCGCCCCGGATTGATATTCGCCCTATTGTCGTTCATTCCGCCAAAAACATGCATTGTGCCATCGTCTAAAATTGCCACGGTTGTTCTGAAGCCCGCCTCGGCGGTTACAACGCGGCCTTGTATGGCCTGCGGCACTTCGGTTGTGCGCGCCGTAATATTGTTATGGCCCCAGGCATGAATTCGCCCGTCGGCGGTTACAGCGATAACATGCTCTAAACCGGCCGAAATATGCACAACTTCGCCGTCAAAATGGGGGATATTCCAAATGGGCTGCATAACCCCGTAAATTGAACCCCAAACATAGACCTCGCCGTCATTTGTCAGACCCGCGGCATAGCGCGCGCCGGAGCTGATTTGCGCCATATTGTCCCGAACTTCGCGCGGGATGCGCATCATGCTGAAATTTGGCGGCACATTTCTAAGCCCCGTGTCGGATTGATGCAGGTCTATAGGAATTATGACCGGAATAAGCATTGATGCCAAAAAAATGGCAAAAAAGCCAATTAAACCCACAATGGTGAGCTTTCTTTTAAAGAATTCTTTGGCAACGGTCTTGCCCGGGCTTTGAATTTGTTCCTCTTCAAAAGGAGACAATTCGCCCTTGCGCCGGCCCGTAAATAAAAACTTAAAAAGTGTAGTCATAAAAGACTCTCTTTTTTTAGGCTTTTCACTCATAATATCTCTCCTTCAAAATCAATCAAATCTGATTCGCGGGTCTACTATTGTGTACACAATGTCCATAGCCAGAAGGGCTATGAAGGCTATTAGGGCGTAGAATAGGTTTACGGCCTTTAGAATTGCCAAATCACTTTGTGTAAGCGCCGACATCATAACGTCGCCCATGCCATTCCAATTGAATGTACGCTCGATAACAACCGTGCCGGAGAAAATTCCTATAAACCAGCCCGTCATAACGGTTATAATCGGGATTAAGGCATTTCTAAAGGCATGTGAGAAAATTACGACCTTTTCGGCCAAACCCTTTGCGCGCGCCGTGCGCACAAAATCCATCGTCAAAGAATCTATCATTGACGAGCGCACAATGCGCATAAGCGTTGCCGTTGACATTAAAACCAGCGTCAAAAGCGGCAAAATCATATAGCGCGCGCGGTCTGCAATCCATTCCCATGTCCATGGTTCTATAGGAATGGGCGAGGCCATGCCGCCGGTTGGCAGCCAATTTAAAAACACCGCAAAAATTAAAATCATTAAAATTCCGAATAGAAAGCCCGGGAAGCTAAAGCCTATAAGACTGGCAAAAAGCGCGCCATTGTCGAAGAGTTTACCTCGTTTTATGGCGGCATAAACCCCCACGGGTATTGTTATGGCGAAAACCAAAATAAGATTCAAAATATTCATTAAAATTGTGCTGGCCATGGGTATACGAATGGCATCCATAACCGAAACGCGGTGAGTCATTGAATATCCAAATTCGCCGCGGAAAATTTGCCCAATCCATATGAAGAACTGCACGGGCATTGGCCGGTCTAGTCCAAGTTCTGCATACAGCCTCTCTCTCATGGCCATATATGACGCATGGTCCATATCCACGGCGCGCCCTTCCATAAAGATGTCAACGGGGCTTACGGGCATGGAGCGGAATATTGCGAAAAGAAATATTGAAACGATAAATAAGACGAGAACTATGTAGAATAGCCGCTTTATGAGAAACTTTACCATAAAAATCCCTCCTGAGTACGTCATTCCCGCGAAGGCGAGAATCTCCCCAAAATCGCCGGGGATTCCCGCTTTCGCGGGAATGACGCCCTAAAACTTCATAAAATTTTTCATACCAAATTATCTCCATAAAATTCTAATAGGATTACCGCAAACAATACCCCGTCTTGCGAGGGGGTATTGTTTGCTATCCTAATATCCCAAACTATTTCTTGGGGCATATATTACTTATTAAGGTCTGCCGTCATAAGCTCTGATTACGGCTGAATCAAAGCCCCATACAGAGTTGTTATACCAGTCGCCAAGCCACACGGGGAAGAAGTCAAACCACATGTCGGCATAAAGAGGCACTTCGATAACTTGACGGTTCCACTCAACCATAACATCCATAAAGGTTTCTACGAATTGGTTTCTGCCTTCGTCTGTGTCAATTTCGATGAAACGAAGACGGTTTGACAATTCGAAAAGTTCGGGGTCGGATGTAAATGTAAGGTTGTGTGAACGGGCATAGTTATGGTCAACTTGGTTCCATGGCTGCCAAACTCTTGGGTCAAAAGTTTGCCCTTGGTTAAACAGGTGGAAAGTTGGGTCCGGCGTGGTTCCACTTCTGGAAAGATATGTCAATGGGTTGGGAAGTCTTGTTGTTGTAAGCTCCATACCCACAGCGCGCATTTGGTGAGGAACAAGTGCTTCAAACACGCGTGTAATTGGGTTGATGGCGGACTCCCATGTTGCCCAACGAATATTCAATTCCATAAGCAGACGGCCGTCGTCAAGCACGGTTACGTTTTGGTCTTCTTCAAAGGCAAGCGCGCCGGGATGCTGAGGTGAATTTGTTACGTCTTTATGACGGATATTGGCAGGGCCAAAGAAATCTCTTGGCTGCTCGTTGCCTTGTGCGTCAAGCGTCCATCCGCCGGCCTCTAAAAGAGCAACAGCTTCTTCGGGATTGAATGTGAACATAATCATTCTGTCATGCATTCCGCGGTCAATGGCTTCTTGTGTCCACCAATGCGCGATTCCATACATGGCATGAACCATTACGCCATGGCCAAGTGTAAACATTTCTTTAAATTCGTCGCGGTCAATCAGCCACTTAAAGGCTTGACGGACTTCGATAAATTGTGTCGGGCCATGGTCTACATGCAGGCGAAGGAAGCCTTGACCATTACGAGGATAGTTTACAAATGTGTGCGTTCCGGCTTCAACAAGGTGCGTAAGCATATTGTTGATTGTTTCACCACCGCCTTGGCCTACAACGATGTCAGCTTCGGCATTTGCCAAAGAGTCAACGATAACGGCTGTTACGTGCTCGGAGAAGATTACACGCTCAATACGAGGCAGATAACCATCCCATGTGCCGCTAAAGAGCGGGTTTGCTCTTAAAACGATTGTGAAAGTTGATGGGTCGAAGCTTTCAAACATATAGGCGCTGGAGGTTACGGTTGGTTGGAAACGGAAGCCTGTTCCGCCAACAAGGTCATAGATATAGTCGCCGTCGTCATTTGTTACATAGTCGCCGTCGGCATTTGTTCTGCGGACAAGGGTTTCAACGCCGTTAATTCCTGCGGTTACAAGGTCTTGCGTAAGGCCTGTAAGATATGCGCCGTTTTCGGAATCTCTAACTTGGGTTTGGGTGTCAAAGCCGGGAAGCATAGCGTGAAGTGGCATTGGCTGATATGACATGTAAACGAAAGACTCCCAAACAAAAGGAAGAAAGTCTGCATAAACGGTTACGGAGAAGGTTGCCTCGTCGTAAACGCGAACGCCGGTCATTGTAGGGGCATCTCCGGCGGCAAAGGCAGCACGACCCATCATATGGGGGCTTCCTGCGGGGCTTGTAATAATTTCAAGATAATATGGATGCGCAGTAAGCAATATCCAGCCAACATAGTCATGAGCGGTGATTGTGCGTCCGTCTGACCATACATTGTCGGTATAGATATTGAATCTGTAGGTTCTGGAGCCATCGTCGTTATTGTAAACTTCAATACCGCCGGCAGCGCCGTTAATTACCATTGGGTTTGCAAACATTTCTCTTCTGGAATTGGATTCCATTGTGGAAACACCTTCCCACATAAGGCGGCGAGCTTGGGCGTTTGTAGCAACGTTATCCCAGCCGTAAAGCATGTTGATGGAAGCGCGCGTGCCGGAAGCCTGGTTGATAGAGCCGCTTGGAGCAAAATCGGGCATTGAGGCCAAAAGGGCAGCACGGGTTGTAAATGGAATGTGAAGTGATTCGGGAGTTGGCGTGTCGTCAACTTCACCGGGTGTGGGTTGCTCTACTTGTGGTGGGGTTGTTGCTGGTGGTGCTTCTGTGTCGGCTTCGCGTCTGCAAGCGGCAAAAACAAATACCATTGACAGAACCAAAATCGCCATGAAAAGCTTTCTAAAATTCATTTAACATTCCTCCATTTTAAATTGGCTTCTATGAGCCTTGGATAATTTCAAGGGAGAGCTATGTAACAATTTGCTATCTTCCCTCGTGCAGAAGATGTCGCAAAGGTTGGGGTTTTAAAAACTGTCCGACATGCCCCTTTCGCCGCAGTTTTTCGCCCTTTCCTCCAAAACGCCTTCCACATTTTTTAATTTTGTAAGATTATTGTAACATTACTTTTCCCAAATGTCAATAACTAAAGATATTAAATTTTATTACGAAATTTTGTTAAATGTTACGAAGTTGTTAAATCCCGCTTATGAGGCGAGGCGTGGAGTGAAGGAAAAAGTGATTGACATCTGCACGATAATGTGTTATTTTTAAGGTAAATGAGAGGATAAGGAGGTGTCGGTACGGAAGCTTCGATTGGGTCAACAGGCTAATCCTTTAAACACCAACCCAATCGTTTCCATGGTGATTATGGTTAATTTTAAAAATTTTCTGCGAGATTTGCTGATTACCTTGATAATTTTAAGCCTTGTAGACTTTTCTGACCTCGGTTGGTATAGTTATATTTTAATGGTAGCTTTGTCCGTAAATATCATTCTCAGCATTGTCCTGTGGGTGAAAAAGAGGCCTGCCGCAAGGGGTGAAGCCGGGAATGAGTGAATACCTCTCCATGCCCGTGCGCACCTTGGAAGGAATCGAGCGCCGGGGCGATTGAAATGCGCGATGACGACGTTATGCAAAATGGGCGGCCTTAAGGCCGCCCTTATTTAATTCAAGCTCTTAGGGTTGGTCAACCGTTTCTTTTGTTGAATCAATTAATGAACCATACCATTTTGCTGTGTCTATATAGGCTTCGAAGATTTCTTCGGGTTTGATTTTGTTTAATATCATGATATTTTTAACGCCCGTCCAATCGGCGGATTCATAGGCGAAAACGAAGTTTAGCACGGGGGCAAGCCTGCCTTCGCGGGTGATTAGAGTGCTGCTTACCTCGTCGGAAACCTTCACTTTTTGCAGGGCCTCCTCCATTGGCAGGTCGAGGGTTGCGTCCAAAATTGAGAATAGGCCGACCAAGAATAGCGTATTGGAAAGCATTGCCATATCAAAGCATCTTGCCAGCCTTTCGGCGAATTTTGCGCGGAAAAGCGCCAGGCGCACAAGCTCGCTGGGCTTATCTTCGGCCAAAAGCGACATTATTGTGGTTAAAACCCATTTGCGCACCTCGACCTGTCCCAAAAGCGCCACGGCCTGCGGCACGGATTTAATCTCTTGAGAAATGCCCAAATATGGCGAATTTACAAATCTTAGCAAAGAGATTATCATAGAGGGGTCGCGCGTAACGATTTTTACGACATCTTCAATGGCGAAATCGGGCTTATGCACGGTGTTTAACAGCTGTATACGATTGACCTTAACGGGCGACATCGCCCCCCTGTCGCGCGGCAGCGGCAGGGTGTAAAAATTGCCTTCATAGAAGCGGAAGCCGTGTTTTTGCAGCTCGTAAAAGGTGTCCACACGGTCTACGCCGGAGGCTATAAAAATATGGTCTTTGTATTTAAAGGACATTCTTGTGTATAAATCCAAATTTTTCATATTTCCGGCTTTAAAGCTTAGCATAACATAGTCGCAATGTTGCAAAATGGGGTCCATAAACCCAAAATTTACCACATTTTCCACCGCAAAGCTAAAGCCTTTACTTTTAAGGTTTTTTATACAGCTTAAAAACGGTTCTTCGGGCGGAACTTGATTGTCCAGCAAAAAAATTATTTTGTTTGGGGGCTGATGGCATTGTTCGGAAATGTCGGTTAAAAGCGAAAATTTATTTATGGGTACAAAAAGCGGCGAGCCGCCTGTTAGGGCATCCAGACCCAAATCGTCCAAAACTTTTAAAAAGGGCAAAGCCACAATGCCGTCTAAAAAGCGCACGGGCGCGTCGGCCACAAAGTCCTGCGCCTGTTGATAGCGAAGGCAATATGCCCTAAGGGACATATTTTTGGCCAAAATCGGCTTGGGCATAATCAAAAATTTCATAAAATCCCCCCAAACTGTCCGACCCTGAAGGGTCGGGATATATATAGTATATCAGAGCTATTTTGTGTCGTCAAGTGTTTTGTAAAATTTTAGTTTTAGCAAACAAATTAATGAAAGCAGCGCGCCAAGGCCCAGAAGCGCGACATTGCGGAGAAGGCGGCGGGGGTCGCCTGTTTGGGGGTTATCAACCCGCGGGGTTTCGTCGGCTTGTTCAAAATATTCCTCTTCCTCCTCGTCTTCTGCTTCCTCTTTTCCAAAATCCACATCATCCACATCATCCACATCCGCATCAGCCTCTTCTTCGATTTCAGCAATTTCGTGAATTTCGTGAATTTCGTGGTTCGGCGGAGCTTGCAGCGGCCAAGGGAAATCTTCACCATTTACATCCACGAGTTCGATGTAAATCACTATAGGCGTTGTTTCCGAAACCTCGGGCGAAGTCGGTGGCTCGGTTGGCGGCTCGGTTGGCGAAGTCGGTGGCGTAGTTGGTGCGGGCGGCGCAAATACGGGGGGTATTTCTGCTGTGGTGGTTGGTTGGGTATAAGGCTCGGTGATTGGTTCGGTGTAAAGTTCGGTATAAGGCTCTGTCAGCGGTTCTGTCGGAATCTCCGTCGGAATCTCTGTTGGAGCTTCTGTCAGCGGCTGAGTAGGCGGTTCAGTCGGAACTTCTGTAGGCGGTTCAGTCGGAATCTCTGTCGGAGGTTCAGTAGGAGGTTCAGTAGGAGGTTCAGTCGGAGGCTCTGTAGGAGCTTCGGTAGGAGGTTCGGTAGGCGGCGGAGTTGTAGGCGGTTCAATTGGTTGTTTGGGATTTAGGGACAGATGGGTAGAGGTTATGATTGTGCCGTTAAACGGCTCTTGCTGCGGGCCTTGGGTTGTCCAAAGGGTCAATTTGCCGCTGTAATTCTCGGCCTGCGGATTTTCAATGTCCACATGCACCCGGAAACTCTCGCCGGGGGACAGGCTATTGGGCAATTGGTAATAATTTCCGCTATGCGACCAATAATCGGCCCTTTGCCCATTTATAAGCCAAGCGGCATTATTTGTAAAGGCCAGCCGCCAGTCGCCGCCGGCGTCTAAGCCCATATTCTCAACGACTATATAGGTGCGGCCGTCCTGCTCGTCGAGGATAAGGCGCACGCCGCCCGCTATGTCGGCCGAAAACGCCTTAGCAAACAATAAAATCAAAACAAAGGCCAAAGCCAAAATTCTCTTAAGTTTCAAAAAACCATCTCCTTTTAATAAAGTTTAAATTAGTATCCCGCAATGCAAGGAATTTTAACTTTACAAAAAGTGGTTTTTGTGTTAAACTACAGTTGAGGGGGATAGAATATTATGGCTTATCAATATACAATGGCAAAAAATACTATACGAAGACTCATAACTTCGGATATGATGTCAAAGGATGTGATTGCTGTGAAGCAAAATAGGCATATAACCGACAGCAAGGGCTATATTATGGGTCGCAGCTATATCTATGGCGATTTGAACACAGCCCAAGACTTGGTAAACAGATACCACGGAACAGGGCGCATAATAACCCATGGCGAAAATGAAATATGGAGCAGGAGAGAGGTTATAACAGCCGACAGGGATATAGGCGTTAATATAGACCCCACAACGGGAGAGGAAACAACCACAAATCGCTTTACGATACATTATAGTGATGTCGGCACGCATATAGTGCCGGCTGTAAGGGAAGGGTGATAAGCATGAGGCTTTGGGAATATGGCAATAAGCGCATAAGAATAACGGATAAAAAGGGATGGTTTAAAGAGGGCATTGCAGACCTCTATACATCCGCTTTTGACAATCCGGAGGAAATAGCAAGCATTTGTGTTGGAGATACAATATTTTTCGAAAACGAAATTGCGAGCATAGAAGTCTTGGAGCGGGCCGCCCGCCCGGAGCTTGTGTTCGCCCACGACTAAAGTCGTGGGCGGATTTTTATCGCTCTGCTATTTGGCTTATCATTAGGGTTAGATTATCCAGCGCATGTAAATCCAGAATTTCATTATTGTCCAGCATTTTCAGCACGGGGCGCAGGGTGTTCACATTGTCGATTACAACGCCCATCCGCTTATTTGACAGCACCAAAATCGAATTAATCGGATAAAGTTCTACGGCGCGCGTGAACGCGCTTATAATTTCATAGTCAAAAGCCGTGCCAACGCCCGCCATAAGCACCTCAAAGGCCTCGCTCGGCGGCATGGGATTTCTGTAAGACCTATAGGACGTAATTGCGTCATATACATCGGCTACGGAAATTATGCGCCCGAAAAGCGGGATATTATCGCCCTTAAGGCCGCGCGGATAGCCCGTTCCGTCGATTTTTTCGTGATGGCTTCGAACGGCGCACCAAAGGGTTCTGTCGCCAACTTCCGCCCCTTCCAAAAATGCCGCCCCCACTTCCGAATGGGTTTTAATCGTTTCAAATTCCGAATCGGTTAATTTGCCGGGCTTATTAATAAGCTCCGCCGAAACCTTAATTTTGCCAATGTCGTGCAAAATGGCGGCCATGCCCAAAGATTTAAGCGTTTGCGCGTCAAGGCCGAGATGTTTGCCCAGCGCAAGCGAAATGACAGCAACGCTGAGCGAATGGGCATAGGTATAGTCGTCATAACTTTTTAGATTCACAATATGCACAAGGCCGCTTGAATCCGAAGAAAGCGTGTCAATTAGATTATCGACAATATTATCCAGCTCTCGAATTCCCTGATGGGCGGTTATAAGCGAGCCGCCGTCTTCAGCCGAAGCAAAAACCGAATGTATTCCCGCAAGGGCCGCATCATGCAATTTTTCATCAATAAGCGCCGAAACATTCGGCATTTCGGGCATGTCGACCTTAATTTGCGGCGGCAAATAAATTTTTGGCGCGGGCGCGGGCTTGCGCGGCGGCGCGACCTGCGGCTTCTCGTCTGTTAAAATATGGATTCCTTCAATGCTGTGCTTGCGTAGCCTAAAAATGGCTTCCGATGTCAAAAATGTGCCTTCGTTTACCAAAATGAGATTGCTTTCATGTTCAACGCGTCCAAAAATCGGCATGGCGGCCACCATGCCGACTTTAATTTCATCAATCGGAACAAATTTCGTAAAGGTCATATAGATCGCTCCTATCAATTTTCAAATTGAGTATTATAAAGTTCGCTGTAAAATCCGCCGCGAGCCAGCAGTTCGCTATGACTGCCCTGTTCTACAATGTCGCCATTGTCAAGCACAAGTATAAGGTCTGCATGGCGAATGGTTGACAAACGATGCGCAATTACAAAGCTTGTGCGCCCCTGCATTAATTTATCCATAGCACTTTGAATAAGAATTTCCGTGCGCGTGTCCACGGAGGAGGTGGCCTCGTCCAGTATTAAAATTTTAGGGTCTAAAAGTATTGCCCGGGCAATTGTCAACAGCTGTTTTTGCCCCTGTGAAATATTATTAGCTTCTTCATTAATTTCCATACTATAGCCGCCCGGCAGGGTTTGAATAAAATGATGCGCGCTGGCGGCTTTTGCTGCGGCAATAACCTCGTCGTCCGTTGCGTCAAGGCGGCCATAGCGGATATTTTCCATGATTGAGCCGTTAAACAGCCATGTGTCTTGCAAAACCATGGCCATAACGCCGCGAAGGTCGTCGCGCCTAAAGTCTTGAATATCCGTGCCGTCAAGCAAAATGCGGCCGCCGGCAAGGTCATAATAGCGCATTAAAAGCTTAACAATTGTGGTTTTTCCGGCACCCGTCGGCCCGACAATTGCAATTCTGCGCCCCTGTTCAATATGCGCCGAAAAATCGTGAATTACGGGCACATCGTCCACATAGCCGAAATTCACATTTTCAAAGCCCACCTGCCCCTTAATTTTAGCGGCATCTGCAGGATTTTCGGAATCGGGCTTTTCTTCGTCTTCGCCCAAAAATTCAAAGACGCGCTCGGCGGCGGCGACTGTGGACTGAAGCAGGCTTGAAACCTGCGCCAGCATATTAATCGGGTCGGAAATGCGGCGGGCATATTGCACAAAGGCAAGAATTGCGCCCACGGCAATTGTGCCTTGAATGGCCAAAAACGCGCCCAAAATCGTTACGGCAACATAGCCGACATTGCCCACAAAAAACATTAGCGGGAAAATTAGGGCGGAAACAAATTGCGCCTTCCATGCCGCGCTAAAAAGCTTGTCATTGTCGGAATTAAAGGCATTTAGCGAGCGCGCCTCGGCATTAAAGGCCTTTACGACTTGATGGCCGCCGAAAACTTCTTCGATTTGGCCATTAACCGCGCCAAGATGGAGCTGTTGCGCCTTAAAATATCGTTGCGAGCGTTTGACGACAATCATCACAATTACGAACGAAAGCGGCAGAATCAGCAGCGCAACCGCCGTCATAGGCACGGAAATCAACAGCATCATGGTGATTACGCCGATTAGGCTTACGGCGGAGGTTACAACCTGCGTCATGCTTTGTCCGAGTGTGTCTCCCATCAGGTCAATATCGTTGGTCATGCGCGAAAGCACGTCGCCATGCGGCACGCCGTCGAAATATTTTAGGGGGATGCGATTTATCTTGGAGTAAAAGGCCTTGCGTAGATTATAGCCGACTTTTTGGGCAATGCTTGTCATAATTACGCCTTGCAGGAAGGTGAAAATAAAGCTGCCCACATAGAGCGCGATTAATATCAGCGCAATTGTGCCAAGCGCGTCAAAATCCACGCCCAAACCGCCATAGACGCGACCCGTTACGCCCTCGTGAATGACATCCGCCGCCTCGCCCAGCATACGCGGCGGAATTACGGCAAAAGTCGCGCCGACGACGGCGAAGGCAACCGAAATAATCATGGCGATTCGGAAGGGCTTTAAATAGTTCAGTAATTGCCGCATTGTGGCCTTAAAGTTTTTGGGCTTTTCGACAATGCCCGCGCCCGGCTGACCCATGGCATTGCGCCGCGCGCCAAAACCTGTGGGCGACCTTTGGCTTCGAGTGGAGGATTGTTGACTCATTATGCGCCCCCCCTTTCCGCCAATTCATGTGTTGAAAGCTGTGAGTTGGCAATTTGTATATAGACATCGCAAGTTTTAAGCAATTCCTCGTGCCGACCTTGACCGACGACGCGCCCTTCGTCCAAAACTATGATTTTGTCGGCATTTTTAATGGTATTAATTCGGCTGGCCACCACAATCATTGTCGCGCCGGAAAGTTCGTCCTTTATGGCCGCCCGAAGTGCCGCGTCGGTTTTATAATCCAGCGCGGAAAAGCTGTCGTCAAAGATGTAAATCTTCGGATTTTTGGCAATTGCGCGGGCAATTGCCAGCCGCTGGCGTTGCCCGCCGGAAACATTTGTGCCGCCTTGGGAAATCTCTTCTTCGTATTTGCCCGGCTTCTCGTTGATAAAGCCCTCGGCCTGCGCAATGCGCGCCGCCACGGCGGCGGCCTCTGCATCCACATCGCCCGCATATTGAATATTGCTTTCAATCGTTCCCGAAAAAAGCAGGGCTTTTTGGGGGACATAGCCAATTAAGTCGCGCAGGGCTTTTTGGGTTACATTGCGCACATCCGCGCCATTCACCAAAACCCGCCCGGCCGTTGTGTCGTAGAAGCGGGGGATAAGATTTACAAGCGAAGTCTTGCCCGAACCCGTAGAGCCTACGATTGCGGTCATTTCGCCGCTTTTGGCGGTGAAGCTTATGTCCTTAAGGGCATAGCCGACCGCCTCCGGAAATTTAAAGCTAACCCCTTCAAAGCTTATGTCGCCGCGATTTGTGTCCAAGTCGGCGGGATTTTCGGGGTCAAGGATTTTTTGTTCGGTATTGATAATTTCGAGAATACGCCCGGCGGCGACTTGGGCGCGCGGCAGCATAATTGCGACCATGGCCAGCATTAAAAACGACCAGACTATGAACATTGTATAGGTTATAAACGCCATCATATCGCCAACCATCAAATTGCCCTCATTTATGCTTGCGCCGCCAATCCAAATAATTAAGACATAGGCAAGCCCCATTATAAGCGAAATTATGGGCATTTGCAGCGCACCCAGGCGCGCAAGGAATAATTGCGTTCTGCGCAATTTTGTATTAACCTCGTCAAAACGGGCGGTTTCGTGTGCCTGTGCGGTGAAGGCGCGGATAACCATGATGCCCGTGAGACCCTCGCGGGTAACCAGGTTTACTTTGTCGATAAGTTTTTGCATTATTTTGAATTTGGGGGTTGCTATAATGATGAATAGAATGATGAAGGTTACAATTGCGCCAACCGCCAGCGCGATTACCCACGCCATGGAAGCGTCCGTGCCCAGCACCATTAAAACGCCGCCAATTCCCATAATCGGCGAAAAAATTATAATGCGCACGGCCATGGCCATAAGCGCCTGCACTTGATTTACGTCATTTGTAGAGCGCGTAATTAGCGAGGCCGTGGAAAATTGATTATATTCGGCATTATTAAAGCCCGTAACCTTCGCAAAAATTGACTTGCGAATATTGCGCGCCATGCCCGTGGCAATGCGCGCAGAAACAAAACCCTGCGTAACGGCGGCGGTTACCGCCAAAAGGGTTATAATAATCATGGTTCGGCCCATTGTCCATACATAATTCATTTGCAGCGCGTCCGTGTCCACGCCCAGCCGGGCATATTCCTCGCGAATAAAGCGGGTTGCCAGCTGATTTTTTACGCGCGGGTCAAAATCGGGGCTGCCATAATACATTTCGGCAAGGGCGGCGGCTATGTATTCTTCGGTTGCGCCCTCCGGCAGCATTGCGTCAAGGCGCGCGCGATTTTCGGGGGTCATTTGCGTCGGCACAAGATAGTCAATTCCGCCTTGACCAATGCCCACGTCGACAATGTCGGACATTAAGGCGGGGAGGGTCAGCTCCATAGTCGCCCGTCCAATTAAAAGCACAACCGCCACAAAAAACAGTCCCAAAAACGGCCTTCCAAATTTTCGGAGTAATTTTAACATTTAATCACCTATATTAATCATAACACATCATCTAATATTTGCAAATACTTTTTTTCTGTGTTACAATAGAAAAGTTAAGGAGGCGATTCTCATGAAAGTTCTTGAAGGATATTTACGCAAAGGACGCACGGTAGCGACTATATTGGATGAGCGGCCAACCGAAGACTTGCTTGTCAAAAAGTCTATTGACTATTATCTGGAGGGCTATGAAAATGAGCCTGATAGGTATTGTTGGGGCGATTTGGACGAGCCGAAGGGGCGTGAACTGTTGTGAAGCAAGGGGATATTATTTTGGTTGATTTTGACCCAATAAAAGGCAGAGAGCAGTCGGGGTATAGACCGGCTTTGGTTATAAGCCAAACGAAATATAACCAAAGGCGCGCACTTGCCGTCATATGCCCCATAACAAACAATGTCAGAGCTTTAAATTTTCGCGTTCCGTTGGACGAAAGAACTCAGACAAAAGGCGACATTATTTGCGAGCAAATTCGGACAATTGACCTTTTGGCGCGAAATCATAAAATTGTGGAGCGACTGCCCAAAGATTTGCTAGAAAAAGTCTTGGGAGCAGTTTCGGTTATTATTGATTTGGAGGATTAAAATGAGAGAAAACGCAAAAAAACTTTTAGATTTTATTTATGAAAGCCCCACGGCTTTTCATGCCGCGGCCAATGTTGCGGCGCAGCTTGAAGGCGCGGGCTTTAGCGAGCTTTTTGAGGGGGACGACTGGGATTTAAAGTCCGGCGGAAAATATTTCGTCCGCAAAAATTCCTCGTCGATTGCGGCATTTGTAGTGGGAGCCAGAGCGAAGCTCCGCGCAATTGCCGCGCACACGGATTCGCCCGCCTTCGCCATTAAGCCCAATCCCGAAATTGAGGCAGGCGGTCATATTAAGCTTAACACCGCCGCATATGGGGGTATAATTCTACATACTTGGTTTGATAGGCCTTTAGCGATTGCGGGGCGGGTTCTGCTAAAAGGCGAGAACTTTTTAGCACCCGAAGAAAAACTAATCAATATCAATCGCCCGCTGGTAATCATTCCCTCACTAGCAATCCATTTGAATAGGGAAGTGAACAACGGCTTCAAAATCAACCCGCAAGTGGACACTCTACCCCTGGCCGCCCTCGAAAATTTCTCCCTGGCAGACCTGCTGGCTAAGGAGCTAGAGCGAAGCTCCGCGCAAATTCTGGACTATGACCTCATGCTCTATGAATACGCCCCCGGCGTGCTTTTGGGCGAAAACGAGGAATTTATCTCCTCGCCGCGTCTGGACGACCTTTGGATGGTCTATGGCGGTCTGCAGGCCATAAAAGAGGCCGAAGCGGGCGAATTCACAAAGCTGGTCTATTTCCCCGACAACGAGGAAATCGGCTCTTTGACGGCACATGGCGCGCAATCGCGCTTTATCGAGTCCGTGTTGCGCCGCATAAATGGCGGCTGTGAACAAAGCTTCGCCAAAATGCTGGCCGATTCCTTCGTAATTTCGGCGGATTTGGGGCATGGCTCTAATCCGAATTATCCCGAAAAAGACGACCCGACGACCAAGACCAAACTCGGCGGCGGCCCCGTCCTAAAATACAGCCCCGCGCAAAAATACGCCACGACGGGCTATACAGCCGCAATTTTCAAGGCTTTGTGCGAAAAGGCGGATGTGCCGTGTCAAGGCTATATTGTGCGCAGCGATGTGCAGGGCGGCAGCACCATAGGGGCTATGATGAGCGCGAATTTGGGCGTAAATGTCGTGGACATGGGCTTGGCTGTGCTTGGAATGCATTCCGTGCGGGAGCTTGGCGCGGTTGCCGACAATGAATATATGTTGAAATTATTCAAAACTTTCTTTGAAAACTAGGAGGGGATTCCCGCTTTCGCGGGAATGACAGGTAATTAGATGATACTAAACTTTCTTAAAGGAATATTTATAGGCCTGGCGCTGGTTGTGCCCGGGCTTTCGGCTTCGGCCCTTGCCGTGGTTTTGGGAATATATGACAAACTCATTGAATCCCTAAACAATATGCGCAAAAAAACCAAAGAATCCCTGAAGTTTCTGCTGCCAATCGGCGGCGGGGCGGCCGTCGGCATTTTGGCGTCGGCGGGCTTTCTGCTGATGATTATTGACCGTTTCGAGCTGCCCAGCTATGCCTTTTTCATAGGCCTCGTACTCGGCTCTGTTCCCGTAATTTACCGCAAAATGAAGCCCGGCCTGCCGAAAAAGTGGAATTTCGGGTTTTTATTCTTGGGGCTGATTGCAATTGTCGCCATGGGCATTTTAATCCCCGAAGACGACTACGGCCGCGGCTATATCCTGTATATGAGCACATTTATGCAGGGTCTGATAATTTTTGCCTCGGGCTTTATAGCCTGTTTTCTGATAGCCCTGCCCGGCGTTAGCGGTGCAATGATTTTGATTCTCATAGGCCAATTTTCCACGGTTTACGGCGCGGTGGACAGATTTGCCCGCGCGCTTGTCGGGCAGGTTGGCTGGGATATGGGAATTAATGCCTTCTTTATCGTGCTGGTCTTTTTTGTCGGCGCGGTTATCGGCCTTGTTGTGGCCGCGCGGCTTATTGGCGAGCTGATTAAACGCCACGAGGCCTCGGTATATTTTGCGGTGATGGGGCTGATTTTGGGCGCGACCTATGTTCTGGCCGAACTTGGCGTAATTGATAATATTGTCGCAACTTTCACATATGGCGGCGCGCTTGCGATTATTAGGGATATTCTGCTGATTTTGGCGGCGGCGGTGCTGGGTTATATTTGTACGGGATTTTTTGGGAGAGATTGGAAGAAGAAGGGTAGGAAGGTATGAAGTGGCAGAAGATAGAGGTCAGAGGTCAGAATTCAGAGGAAATTGAGCGGATTTGCGGAATTCTGTCGATGCATGGTATTGATAATGTTGAGATTATCGCGCCTGCTTCCGAATTGGACAGGGATATTGGAGATTGGGATTATTTGGATGAATCCCTGTTAATTCAAGCTGAGCCAATGGTTAGATTTTATTTGCCGGAAGGCGAGGAGATTCCCGCTTTCGCGGGAATGACGGTGGAGTTGGTTGAGGATGACTGGTCCGACGCTTGGCGGGCTTTTTACAAGCCCTTTAAGATTGGCAAGCGCGTGGTGATTCGCCCCTTTTGGGAGGAATATTCCGCACAGCCCGGCGAAGTCGTTTTTAGCATAGACCCCGGCCATGTTTTCGGCACGGGGCAGCATCAGAGCACCGCCCTATGTATTCGGCTTTTGGAAAAATATGTGTCGGGCGGCGAAAATGTGTTGGACATAGGCTGCGGCAGCGGAATTCTCGCCATCATAGCCCTGCTTCTTGGCGCGGGGCGCGCCGTGGCCGTGGATATTGACCCTGCGGCGGCTAAGATGGCGGGAATTAATGCCGAACTTAACGGCGTGTCGCTTGAGGCGCATTGCGGCAATATTTTAAGCGGTTTTGATGTGGGCGGCCCGTATGAGGTGATTGTTGCGAATATTGTGGCGGATGTGATTATCAAGCTAGCGCGAAGCGCCGCGCAACTGCTTGTTGCCGGCGGCAAATTTATCGTGAGCGGAATAATTAAAGAGAGGGCGGAAGAAGTCAAGACTGCCTTGGAAGCCGGGGGTTTCACGATTCTTGAGGCTATCACTCAAGACGATTGGGTAGCGATTTGCGCCACGGGAGGTGCCGCCTAAACGGCGGCTAAAGTAACGCGTGAAAGCGTAGGCCTTAAGGCGTTACTTTAGCCGCCATTCAGGCGGCACCCCCACGAGGATGGAGTAGCCATGGGAAAATTTGTCTTACAAAATCTTACATTTGAATACGAAGGGCATTATGTGCCCGTCTTTAAAAATGTCAGCCTGGAAATTGACGCGTCTTGGAAGCTTGGGCTGGTCGGGCGCAATGGGCGCGGCAAAACCACCCTGCTAAAACTCCTGCATGGCGCGCTTGCGCCAACTTCGGGGCGGCTTTTTTCGGGCATTAATACAGAATTGTATCCCTATGATTTGAACAATAGGCGCAGCAAAGTCATGGATTTTATCCAGGCCAATATTTGCGGCGAAATCATGCCCTATATGATTGAAAGGGAGTTCAATTTAATGGGGCTTGACCTTGGCCTTTTAGACCGCGATTGGGGCAGTCTTTCCGGCGGCGAGCGCACTAAAATCCAAATCGTCATTCTATACCTGCGAAATCCCGAATTTGTGCTGTTTGACGAGCCTACAACCCATTTGGACAGTCGCGGCCGCGCCGACCTCGCCCGCTATCTTGCGAAGAAGCAGGGCTATATCATAGTGTCCCATGATGCCGAATTTCTGGATGCCGCCATAGACCGTGTGTTGTCTATAAACAAGTCCAATATCTATCTTGAAAAGGGAAATTTTACCTCTTGGAAGCGCAATAAGGACGAATATGAAGAATATGAAAAGCGGCAAAAGGCGAATCTTACGCGCAAGGTTACGCAATTGCAAAAGACGGCCAAAAATACCCGGAGCTGGTCTGACCACTCGAATACGAAAAAATACGCCTTTCGCACAAGTTCCAGAAATAGGTCGCTTGGCATTATGAAAAGGGCAATCACCGCCGAAAAGCGCATTGACCGCAAAATCGGCATTATGTCCGACATGCTTAAAAATTACGAGGTGGCGGCCCGGCTGGAATTCGCTCAGGAGGACGCTTCGAGCGCGGTTTTGATTCGGGCGGAGGGGATTGGGCATGGTTTTGCGAACAAGGCCCTGTTTTGCGATTTACATTTCGAGGTTAGAAAGGGCGACAGAATCCATATTAGCGGGGAGAATGGCAGCGGAAAATCTACCCTGCTGAATATTATTGCGGGGCGGCTTGCGCCCGCGCAGGGCGTCTTAACTTTTAGTAAAGATTTGCTGATTAGCTATAGCACGCAAATTCCCCTTGCCCCGGCGGGGGAAATTGACGAAAATATCGCCGAAATGCTTGATATTGACGAGGATATGCTGCTGCGCCCCTTTGAAACCCTAAGCGATGGCGAGCGCAAGAAAATCGACATTGCGCGGGCTTTTTCCCGGCGGAATAATTTGATTATTTTGGACGAGCCTTTGAATTTTACGGATGTGTATTTTCGGGAACAATTGGAAGAGGCCATTTTAAATATCGAACCGACGATGATTTTCGTTGAGCATGATAGGCGGTTTTGCGGGGCTTTAGCCACGAAGGTTATCGAGCTTGGGAGTTGTTAAAATGCATAGATTTTTTATAGAGAATAGAGATATAGAGGGGCAAGAAATTAGATTAACAGGCGAGAATGCGGCGCATGGGCGGGTTTTGCGGCTGCGTGTGGGCGAGGAGATTGTTGCCGCTGTTAGTGGTGGCGGAATTGACTATTTTTGTACCGTTAGCGAAATCGCCAAAAGTGAGATTTTGGCTGAAATCACCCGCACGGCCGAAAATAAGGCCGAACCCGCGTTTGAGGTGGTTTTATTCCAAGCCCTGCCCAAAGGCGGCAAAATGGCGGAGATTGTTGAACACGCGACAGAACTCGGCGTTAGCGCGATTGTGCCTTTTGTAAGCGAGCGTTGTCTGGCGCGCGGCGAAAATATTTTGCGCTGGCAACGCATCGCAGAATCGGCGGCAAAATTGAGCCATCGTGGTAAAATTCCGCAGATTCACGAGGTTTTGAGCTTCAGGGAAGCCGTATCTCTTGCGCGGCGCTTCGCGCTGGCTTTCGCCTGCTACGAACTTGAGAATCAATTATCAATTATCAATTATCAATTATCAATTGAAGGTAGTTTGGCATTTTTCGTGGGGCCGGAGGGGGGCTTTACGCCCGAAGAAGCCGACTATTTTAGGCAAAACGGCATCTTGACCGTTTCGCTTGGTTCGCGGATTTTGCGGACGCAAAGTGCGGCGGCTTTTGTGATGGCAATTATCAATTATCAATTATCAATTATCAATTGAGGGGTGGTTTAGGTGGTGTTTACTAGATATGAATCGGCTAAGGGTTTTTCGGCTGATGCGCTGGGGATTTTGGATGCACGCAAGGTGCAGAATAACCTGTTTTATCGCAATATTGGCGACGGCAAATTTATGGCGACTGTTAAGGATGGCGGTGGAATTTTTTGCTAAATCGTTGGCTGAGTATGATGCTGAAGTCGATTTTGTAATGACAGAAAATTGCCCGCAATTGAATCCGCAAATCGGCTTATAGAGGGCGGCGCGGCCTATATTTGGCAGGACGGGTAGCCCGCAAAAGCTGCTGAACGAGGGCTTTAAATATTGCGCGCTCTATGCGGATACGGCGGCGGATGCTTACAAATTGTATCAAAAAATTGGCTATCAAGAGATTTTTATTCATGAGCAATATAAGGTGGCGGGAATATGATTTATTTGGATAATGCGGCGACAATGCGGCCTAATGCAGCGGCTTTGGCGGCGGTTGCGCGGTCTGTGGAAATTTTTGCCAATCCATCGTCGCTACATGCGCCGGGGCTGGCCGCCGAAAAGGAAATAAATGCCGCGCGCGCGGCAATTGCGGCGATTATCGGGGCCGCGCCCGCCGAGATTTATTTTACATCCGGCGGCACGGAATCCAACAATCTAGCCATTTTCGGCGGCGCGAAGAAGCACAAAGGACGGCGGATTGTTACGCTAAAAGGCGAGCATCCGTCAATTTCCGAGCCTTTGGCGAAGCTGGCCGCGCGCGGCGATTTTGAGATTTGCTACGATATGGAAAATTTTAGCAATGCCTGTCTTGCAACCCTTAGCCATGTCAATAGTGAAACGGGCGAAATTGCGGACATTCAGGCGATTGGCAAGGCTATCAAGAAGCAGAATCCCGGCGCAATTTTTCATGTAGACGCTTGCCAATCCTTTTGCAAAATCCCAATAAATGTTAGGTCAGCGGGCATTGACCTATTGACCCTTTCGGCCCATAAAATCGGCGGAATTAAGGGCTGCGGCGCACTTTTTGTGCGGCAGGGCATAAGCCTCGCGCCGCTGATTCTGGGCGGTGGGCAAGAGGGCGGGCTTCGCAGCGGAACGGAAAATGTGCCGGGAATTCTGGCCTTTGCAGCCGCCGCAAAGCATTTTTGGCAAAATTCCACGGCGAATTTTGCGCATGTTGCCGGGTTGAAAAAACGCTGGACGGCGGAAAATCGCCCCAACGAAAGCCCCTATATCCTCAGCCTTGAAGTGGATGGGATTGCGCCCCATGTGATTTTAAACGCCCTATCCGCGAAAGGAATCCACGTTTCCACCGGCGCGGCCTGTTCCGCAAAAAAGAAGCAAAAAACGGGCGAAAAAGCTTTAAGAATCAGCTTTTCACCAGAGAATACGCCCGAAGAAATTGATAGAGCATTGGAGGAATTTGGAAAATGTATAGAGAAGTTTTGTTAGTAAAATACGGCGAAATTGCCCTGCGGGGCGGAAATCGGCGGATTTATGAGGACATGCTGCTAAACGCCATTCGGCGCAATTTGGTGGCGACGCATCCCGGCGAATTCGCGGCCTATAAGGAGCAGGGGCGTTTCGTCATAAGGCGGCGCGAGGCCGCCAATAATCAGCCCCTTGGCGCAATCATCCCGCAGGTGGCCTGCATTTTCGGCATAAGCTCCGTAACTACGGCGATTCGGATTGAAGAACGTGGCATGGATGCGATTATGGCCGCAAGTTT
>JAITMQ010000122.1 GCA_031277225.1 Clostridiales bacterium
TTCCGGCTCTTTTATCACATATGGGCGGGGTGCCGGCGTGGCGGTGGCCACGGGCATGAATACGGAAATGGGCAAAATTGCCGGCCTAATCTTGGAGGAAAAATCGCCGCAAACGCCGCTTCAGCGCAAGCTGGCGGAAACGGGAAAAGTGCTGGGAATTATAGCCCTAATCATCTGCGCCATAATTTTTGGCCTTGGAATTTGGCGGCAAATTCCCATTCTTGACATGTTTGTAACCTCGGTGTCGTTGGCCGTGGCCGCCATTCCGGAGGGCTTGGTTGCAATTGTAACAATAATGCTGGCAATCGGCGTAACCCGCATGGCGCGCCGAAATGCCATAATTCGCAAGCTTCCCGCCGTGGAGACCTTGGGCTCTGCCACCGTTATTTGTTCCGACAAAACGGGCACTTTGACGCAAAATAAAATGAAAATTGTCGAAATTTCTAATGGGCGTTCGGTTCTAAAGAGGGATTCGGCGGAAAGCCTTGAAATTCTGCGCCTTGGCTCGCTTTGTAATGACAGCTTTATAAGTGGCGGCGAGGTGCTGGGAGACCCGACAGAGGCGGCCTTTGTTGCGGCCCTGCATGAAATTGGGTTGGACAAGCAGGCTCTGGAGGCCGCAAAGCCGCGCGTGGCGGAAATCCCTTTCGACTCCAAACGCAAGCTTATGACCACGATTCATAAAAATAATGGCAAATTTCTCGCCATAACCAAAGGCGCGCCTGATGTTCTGCTGAATCTCTGCAATCTAAGCGATTCCAATAGGGACGAAATACTCACCCATGTGGCCAAAATGGCGGGGAAAGCACTTAGAGTGCTGGCCGTGGCCACTCGGCCGCTGAAGAATATTCCACAAGAAGGGATAGAACAAGGCCTAACTTTCGTCGGCTTAGTTGGGATGATGGACCCGCCGCGCCCCGAAGTTCGCGAAGCCATCGCCATTTGCAAGCGCGCGGGGATTCGCACGGTTATGATTACGGGCGACCATGGCGCTACTGCGGTTGCGATTGCACGGGCTATAGGAATCAATGGGGGATTCCGGGTCAAGCCCGGAATGACGGATGTCATTACCGGCGAGGATTTGGGCAAAATGTCGGTTGAGGAGTTGGAGGGCGCAATTGAGAGCGTGAATGTTTTTGCGCGGGTTTCGCCTGAGGATAAGCTACGGATTGTGCGCGCGTTTCAAAGTCGCGGACATACCGTGGCTATGACGGGCGACGGCGTTAACGACGCGCCCGCGCTTAAGGCGGCGGATATTGGCTGCGCCATGGGCATTAACGGCACGGCTGTGGCGAAGGCCGCCTCGGATATTGTGCTGACCGACGATAATTTTGCGACAATCGTTTCCGCCGTCAAGGAGGGGCGTGGGATTCTCACGAATATTCGCAAGGCCGTGCATTTTCTGCTGTCAAGCAATATCGGCGAAATTATCACGATTTTTATTGCGATTTTGCTGGGCTGGCCCGTGCCGCTTTTGGCCATTCATTTGCTTTGGGTAAATTTGGTTACGGACTCGCTGCCGGCCATCGCCCTGGGGCTTGACCCCGCCGCCCCCGGCATTATGGACGGCCGCCCAAAAACCACGCGTACAGGCCTGTTTAACCGCCGTCTGTGGCAGCGCATTTTCCTTGAGGGCGCAATGATTGGTATGCTTTCGCTAATCGCCTTCGCGCTGGGCTATACCTTCCTGGAAACCGCCGACCCCATAAAAACAGGCCGTACCATGGCCTTTGCGACCCTTTCGCTCTCGCAGCTCATCCACGCCTTTAATATGCGCAGCGAAAGCTCAATCTTTAAAATCCGCCTTTTTGAGAACCGCTATCTCGTGGGCGCGCTTTTCATCGGAACGGCCCTGCAGGTGGGCGTGGTTTCCATAGAATCCATTGCCGAAATCTTCCATGTCGCGCCGCTAACCGCGCAAAGCTGGCTAATTGTGGCCGCGCTGTCGCTGCTGCCCATAGTAATAGTAGAAATCGAGAAGCTGATTTTCAACAAAATCGACTAGTATAAGCATAGCTGAACCACACACATGTTGAAGGATTAGCTGCCGGTAATGGCGGGGCTTCGGGTGGGAGGTTTGTGGGGGTTAATCCCGAGGCGAATTTGGTTTCGGTTAAGGTTTTGGATAGGGAAGGGCAGGGGAATTCGTCGGATGCTTTGGCGGGGATACAATGGATAATTGACAATAAGGAAAGATTTAACATTCGTGTTGCGAATCTTTCTATAGGCACGTCGGATGCGGGAAGCCTGGACCCGCTGGTTCGGGCTGTGGAGGCGGCATGGGATGCGGGCATTGTTATGGTGATTGCGGCGGGGAATAATGGGCCTTCGCGCGGCAGTATAACTTCGCCCGGCACAAGTCGCAAGGTGATTACCGTTGGTGCTTATGACGACGGAAATTGTGTGGATGCCTTTGGGGCAAGCCTTGTGAATTTTTCGGGGCGCGGGCCGACCTCGGAATGTGTCGTAAAACCCGATGTTTTGGCGACGGGCTGTGAGGTTATTTCTTGCCTGTCAAACAGCCCCGAAATGTCGCCTAAGCGTTTGACTATGCTAAACACGATTATGGAGCATTATGTTAAGATGAGCGGCACTTCCATGGCCTCGCCCGCGATTGCAGGCGCAATTTCGCTGCTTTTAACGCAAAGGCCGCATCTTAGCCCAAATGAGGTGAAATTGGCCATAAAACATTCGTCGACAGATTTATTTTTGCCGCCAAATCGGCAGGGCTGGGGAAAACTCGACATTAACGCATTGCTTGCGGTGCAGGTTTAAGGAGGGGAATTATGTCTGAAAAGGAGCAAGTTTACGAGATTATGGGACTAATGAATGACAATCATTTGTTGCGGGGGGATGTAAATTCTGCGGCGCATATGATTCGCAATATGCTGAGCGATAAATATATTTCGCCGATACAGCGGGCGATTGAGAAGGAAAATAAGCGGGCGCGGAAAAATCCCTGCAAAGAGGCGCGGCTATTGGCGGCGCTTAAGCCCTTTGTGAATACGGGGAATCATAAGGTGCTGGATGATACGATTGACGCCCTGCATTTAATGGAAACCCTGCAGAGCTTGAGAAGCCATATGCCTAAACCGCAGCCGGCGGCGCAAATTCGGCAGCAGGCCGCAAGCCCAAACGCCAAAGACCCGTCAATTCAGCCCAATGGAATTTATGACATGGACGAAAAATGCCTTATCAAAAAAGAGCAAAATCCTATGAATCCAATATTTATGGCAATCCTGCTTTCGTCCTTTGCAAGAGCAAATTAACCCCTTTTTAGGGGTTTTTAATTTTTAGTATTGAAATTTTTTGCGGATTAAGCTATAATAATAACGGAGGTGGGAAAGTGTCGGATATTAAGGGAAGTATCGGGAAGGCTGCAAAGGCGATAACTAAAGGCTCGGGCACGCTTATTAAGACAACGAAATTGACTATAAATCTGTCGAATGAGGAGTCCAAGCTTAAGGGGATTTATGCGGAAATTGGCAAAAGTGTTCACGAAATTTATAAACATGGCGGCTCTTTAGGGGCTTTGTTTGACCAAAAGTATCAAGAAATTTTGGAAGCGGAGGCAAAAATCAGCGATATTCGCAATCGCTTGGAGATTGCCAAGGGAACGGTTACTTGTTCGCGTTGCAAGGCGACCTCTAAGCGCGGTTCGGCGTTTTGCCAGAAGTGCGGGGAGAATTTGCTGGAAACTAGAGATGAGATACTAGAAACTAGAGGAGAGTTGCCGTCGGCGCAGGTTGCGCCGCCTGTAGTATCGGTGGAGGCTGCGGCAAAAATTTGCAATATTTGCGGCGCGAACAATGACGCTAATGACAGGTTTTGCTTATCTTGCGGCAGGATTATGAATTAGGAATGGGGAGTTATTATGATAGACGATCCGATTAAGAATTTTCTGCAATATGTTTTTGAAATGGTTGAGGGCATGGAGCGCATGTCGGCGGGGGCGGATTTTCAGACCTGCGCCGAATGTGGCACGACTTATGGCGGCTTTAAAAAGACGGGCAAAATGGGTTGCGCCAATTGTTATATGGCTTTTCGCGCCAATATTGCGGGTGCGCTTCGTAATATTCATCATGGGGCGGTTAAGCATACGGGCAAGGTGCCTCGGGGCAATGACGGGATGTATTCGGATGTGCTGGCCAAGCGCGAGCTGGAAGAAAATCGCCGTCTTCTTCGCGCGGCTGTGGAGGCGGAGGCCTTTGAGGACGCGGCGCGTTATCGGGATATTGTCAATAGCTTGCAGGAGAGGATAGGGGAGTAGGGCGAACCGTCGAGTAGAGCAAGTCGTCGAGTAGAGCAAGTCGTCATTCCCGCGAAAGCGGGAATCCCCGCGGCTTTGGGGGGGGATTCCCGCTTTCGCGGGAATGACGTGAGAGATAGGAGAAAGCTTATGCTGAAATGGTATGAAAACCCCGCGGCCGACGCTGATGTTATAATTTCATCACGGGTGCGTTTGGCGCGAAATTTGGTGAAATATCCGTTTCCGACGCGCCTGTCGTCAACGGACGCTTCTGCGGCCATTCGGGCCATGCATGCCTCGGTGTTTACCGAGGAAAACCGCCCGAATGTTGAGGCCGAAGGGCTTAAATTCGTAGATTTGTCCCATATTTCGAATTGGGACTTGAATATCTTGGCAGAGAGGCATATTATAAGCCCCTCTATGGTGAGTCAGGCGGCTTTGCGCGGCCTTGTTTACAATGACAATGAAAATATTTCCGTCATGTTTAATGAAGAAGACCATCTTCGTATACAGTCCATATTTGTTGGGCAGGATTTAGATGCGGCCTTTGAGGCGGCCAATCGTCTGGACGATTTAATGGGGCAAAACCTGGATTATGCCTTTGATGCCGAATTTGGGTTTTTGACTTCATGTCCGACAAATACGGGCACGGGTCTGCGCGCGTCGTATATGCTGCATATTCCGCTGCTGGAATCTACGGGCAGTCTTAAGGTCGAGGTCGGAATTCTCACAAAGGCGGGCTTTACCATGCGCGGAATTCACGGCGAGGGCAGCGAGTCTTTGGGGTCGATTTATCAAATTTCGAATCAAATCACCTTGGGCAAAACCGAGGACGAAATTATACACGAATTGAAATATTACACGGGGCAACTTGTGGAAAAAGAGCTTAGTGCCAGGGGAATTATGGCGCGCGACTATTTGGCCGAGGTTGCGGACAGTTTTTGGCGTTCCTATGGCATATTGTCATATTGCCGCAAAATCAGCCTGCCGGAGGCCATGCGCCATTTGTCGGCCATAAGGCTGGGTGTCATGTTAGGGCGGGTTATGGGACTGGCCGAAAACCCCTTTAACGGCACAATTTACAATATAATGACCAATATAAGGCCCTATGGACTGCAAAAAATCATGGGCCCCGCCACAGACCCGCGCCATCTCGATATTCTAAGGGCGGATTATTTTAGGAAGGTTTTTGTGAGGTGAGAATATGAATGAATTTGCGATTAGTTTAACCGAAGCGGAAGTTAAAAAGTTTGAGGGTTATAGCAGGAAAGTTAAGAATCCTTATCGTATGCCGTATTCTTTAATCAATATCGCTATCGAAAAAGCCTTGCTTACTAAGGTAGACTACGAAGACTTAGCGAGGCAGGAAGAGGAAAAGCGCAATGGCACGGCTGAATATTTAACATGGGAGGAGTTCATGAAAGAATATGACGAAGACTAGATATAAAGTGATAACCTCAAAGGGGGCAAAAAAATCCTTGAAAAAAATGGGGATGCCACGCTCGGGAGATATTGAGCGATGGATTGAAAAAAATCTGGATGATTGCGAAAATCCACGTTTTAAAGGCAAGCCCTTAAAAGGAGATTATAAGGATCAGTGGAGATATGATGTGGGAGGCGGGTATAGAGTAATTGTTGATATTGATGATAAAAATAGGCTGATTGAGGTTACGAAAGTTGGGCATAGAAGAGAAGTTTATAAGGCTTGGGTTCTGTTTTTAATGAGGTGATAGTGTGAATGAATATATTTTGGAAATGAATGATCTGGAAGTTGCATTATTTGAAGAATACGGCAAGCTTACCCACCAAGATTTACCCATTGGTGAATTGGTTAAGCAGGCCGCATTTGAGATGATGGAAGATGATATAGAGGGCTGGCGGGTTTGGGCAGAGTTTGAGGCCGAACAAGCAAAAGAAGGAGTATTTTATAACGACTAGGAGGAAATATGCAGGCTAAATTTACGCAGAAGGCGCAGGAGGCTATTAAGCATTCCGAGGTGGTTGCCCAGCATTTTGGGCACAATTATATCGGCACGGAGCATTTACTTTTGGGGCTTGCCCGGGCTGTGGACTCTGTTTCACAAAGATGTTTGGACATGCAGGGGGCGACGGCGGAGGCCATTGAACAAAAAATTGCCGAGGTCTTAGAAGGTTCGCAGGGCGACGGGGCTCTGATGGTTGCAGGCAATAAGCCGCAGGGCTATACCCCGCGCACAAAGCGCATTTTCGAGCAATCGAATCTTGAGGCGCAAAAAATGAATACGAATTATATCGGCACAGAGCATTTACTTTTGGCGCTTTTGCGCGAAACGGATTCGCTTGCCGTGCAGATTTTGGCATCTATTGGCGTGAATATTCAAAAGGCATATGACGATATTATGGTCATGTTAAGCGAATATTCGCCGCATGGGCATCATCCGCAGCTTGCAGGGGTTGGCGGCCGCAAAACCACAACCCCCGTTTTAGACCAATTTAGCCAGGATTTGACAAAATTGGCGGGCGAGCAGAAATTTGACCCAATTGTTGGACGCGAAACGGAAATTCAGCGTGTTATTCAGATTTTGTCGCGCCGAACGAAGAATAATCCCTGCCTGGTTGGCGACCCCGGCGTGGGCAAAACCGCCATTGCAGAGGGGCTGGCGCAAAAAATTGTCGCGGGCGACATTCCCGAAACTTTGAAGGACAAGCGCATAGTTTCAATTGATTTGGCGGCCATGGTCGCCGGAAGCAAATATCGCGGCGAATTTGAGGAGCGCATTAAGCGCGTGCTTAACGAAGTCAAAACGAATGGCAATGTTATACTTTTTATGGACGAAATGCATACGATTATTGGCGCGGGCGCGGCCGAGGGTTCTATTGACGCGTCGAATATGATGAAGCCCATGCTTGCGCGCGGCGAATTGCAGCTTATCGGCGCAACAACCATGGACGAATATCGCAAATATGTAGAGCGCGACGCGGCCTTAGAGCGGCGTTTTCAGCCCGTTACGGTGGACGAGCCTTCGGAGGAGGAGGCCATAGCCATGCTTATGGGTCTGCGCGACAAATACGAGGCGCATCATTCCGTGCAAATCACCGAAGACGCTATAAAGGCGGCGGTTAAGCTGGCCGCGCGCTATATAAGCGACCGATTTTTGCCTGACAAGGCCATAGACTTGCTGGACGAGGCCGCCTCAAAAGTTCGCCTCAGAACTTTGACGACCCCGTCCGAAGTCAAGGAAATGGAATTTCAGGTCGGCAAGTTGGAGCAGGAGAAGGAGGAGGCCGTCAAAACCCAAAATTATGAGCAGGCCGCCAAAATTAAGGCCAAGCAGGAGAAGCTTAAGCTTAAGCTTGAAAAAGAGCGCGGGAAGTGGACGAAAAAGAGCGGAACTTCGATTCAAATTGTGGGCGAAGACGATATTGCCGACATTGTGGCCTCGTGGACGGGAATGCCCGTCAAAAAGCTGCAAGAGGAGGACAGTGTGCGCCTCATCAAAATGGAGGAGGAAATTCACAATCGCCTAATTGGGCAAAAAGAGGCCGTAACCGCCGTGTCCAAGGCCATTCGGCGCGGCCGCGTCGGGCTTAAAGACCCCAAACGCCCCACGGGTTCCTTCCTGTTTTTGGGGCCGACGGGCGTTGGCAAAACGGAGCTTGCGCGCTCGCTGGCCGAGGTGCTTTTTGGCAATGAAGACGCGCTAATTCGCGTTGATATGTCGGAATATATGGAGAAACACAGTGTTTCCAAGCTTATAGGTTCGCCACCGGGCTATATCGGATATGACGAGGGCGGACAGCTAAGCGACAAAATCCGCCGCAAGCCCTATTCCGTCATACTTTTTGACGAGGTTGAAAAGGCGCATCCCGATGTTTTCAATATTTTGCTACAGGTGCTGGACGACGGGCATATAACCGACAGCCACGGGCGTAAAGTTGATTTCAAGAATACCGTGATTATCATGACCTCCAATGTGGGCGCGCGCAATATTGTTTCACCGAAAAAGCTTGGTTTTACGACGATTACGGACGAAAACAAAAAGCATGAGGAAATGCGCCGCGAAATTATGGACGAGGTTAAACGCCTGTTTAAGCCCGAATTTTTGAATCGCATTGACGACATTATTGTGTTTACGCAGCTTTCTAAGGACGAAATTGTGCAGATTGCGCGCCTTATGATGGCGGAAACGGGCAAGAGGGTTAAGGAAACCATGGGCATTGACATCGAAGTTACGGATGCGGCCATTGAATTTATTGCAGACGCGGGCTTTGACCCCAATTATGGCGCGCGGCCTCTGCGCCGCGCCATTCAATCCAAGGTTGAAGATTTGGCGGCCGACAAAATCCTTGTTGGGGACATTTCTCGCAAACAAAACTTGGTTATAGATGTAAATGATGGCAATATTTGTATTAAATCGGCCTAAAAAATTAAAAAATCGTAATTTAAACGAAATTTTCACTAAAAAAGGCTTGACAAGCACGAAAAAAAGTTGTATCGTGTATTTATGGGTAAAATTCGGGCTTATAGCCTGTAGCAAAAAATTGGCTTATGGCCTGTAACAAAAATTAAGGAGGAGTTTTAATGAACAAATCAGAATTAGTGTCCGCTCTTGCGGAGAAGGCGTCCATAACAAAAAAGGACTCTGAAAAATTTCTTGCTTCTTTTGTAGAAGTGGTAACCGAAGAGCTTAGCAAAGGCGGAAAAGTCCAGCTTGTAGGCTTTGGCACATTTGATGTTGCCGACAGAAAGGCTCGCGAAGGCAGAAATCCCCAGACAGGCAAGCCTATGACAATTCCTGCCTCTAAGGCCCCAAGATTTAAAGTGGGCAAGGCTCTTAAGGACGCCGTGAACAAAAAGTAATAGATAAAAACGCCCCCGTCCCCCTGGGGGCGCTTTTTCTTCTTTATCCGACCTGCGGTCGGAATTTTGAATTTTGAATTTTGAATGATGAATTTTGGGGAGTGTTGTCAAAATAATGTTTAGACCCCATTTTCGTGGTCTTCGTGTTTTTCGTGGTTTAATTTTTAACCACGAAAGGCACGAAAAGGCACGAAAAGTCCGTAGAATTGCTATTCGAGCATTATCTGCACAAGACTCCCGAATTTTGAATGATGAATTAAAGCCGGGATTTGTGGCTTGGTGTCGGGTTTTGTCCGACCTGCGGTTGGAATGTGGACGTGGAATCTAATTCCGCATTGAGTGGTCGGTGTCCCGGCTTTGTTTGGCCCGGCGGGGATGCCGGTTGAAACCGGCTAAAGATTTCGACTGAAAGTCGACTTCCAGTCGAAAACTTCAGCCGGTTTTAACCGGCATTAATGCCCTTGCTAGTTGTCATATCGCTCTTCCTCGCTGAACACGCAGCCGCAATATTTCTGCATGTAATAGCCTTGTGCGCGGGCTTCGTTTAGGCCTTTGCGGAAATTTTCCCTAAAGTCGCGAACGACGAATTTTATGCCGTTTTTTTCGGCCAAGGCCTCGCCTTGTTCGCAAAGCATTTCAAAGTCTTGATAGGGGCTTACTAAAAGCGTGCTGGAAAAGGCCTCATAACCGCGATTTTTCGCCTCTCTTGCCGCCGCCGCCATGCGCATACCATAACAGACCCGGCAACGCTGCCCCGGCTTATGTAAATGCTCAAAAGTGGCGGCGATAAAGCCCTTAAGGCCGTAATAGTCTTCCATAACAAGCTCAATTTCCCGATTTGCGGCAAATTTCACCAAAGAGTCGCGGCGGTCGCGATATTCGGTAAAGGGGTGGATATTAGGATTATACCAATATAGGTCGCAATTTGCCCCTTCGCTTTTCAGGCCGCCTATATAAACATTCGCACATGGCGCACAGCAGGTATGAACCAAAATTTTCATGCACAAGCACCTCCTTAGTATTATTTTAAAAAATTTTAAAAAATTTGTCAATAGGTATTAAGTAATTAGAAAAAGTTGCCGATAATATAAATGAGGAACAATATATATAATTTTTTGTTTCAAACAAATACTATTGTAGGGGGTAATCATTATGTTTACTAATCAAATGCGTATGACGGGCTTTTCCGGCCTTGACGTTCAAGACATTGTGTCCCAAATGATGCGGGCCGAGTCCATGCGCCTCCACCGTTTTCAAGGACAACGCCAAATTCTTGCATGGCAGCAAGAACAACTTCGCGGCGTCGGTTCGTCCATTTTGAATTTTCGTAATAGTTGGATGAACACCCGCGCGCCGGCTAATCAAAACATCCGCCTTTCACAAAATTTCACGGGGCTGGGTGCAACAATAACCAATGCTGCGGGGCAGGCTTTTGCGGGTGTAAGCGTAAACGCCGGAGCAACGGCGCGTGCAGGGAATCATACCTTGGACGTGCGGCAGATTGCCACGGCTGAGGCTTTCCGCACATCCGCCGTTAATCCCGGAGCTGTAAGCAGCGGGCTTGCGCTTGAAAATTTGTTTACGTTAGACGAAGCAGGAGGAAATTCCACGCTTGGCAACCTTAGTTTCAACATGACGGTAAACAATCAAAGTCGCCAAATTTCCTTTACGGCAGCCGAGCTGAGAGGTGTCAATAGCTTTGTTTCCGGTGCGCTTGACACTATTGCCAATCAACATGGAGCAATGGTTCGTGCGCAAAATACTTTGGCAGGAGGTGCGGCTCAAGCGGTTATCCGTCAAATTGAAACAGATGTGAATACCTATATGGCCGAAAACCACGCCGGTTTAGAGGTCGGCTCTGCCGAATACAATGCAGCGCGCGATGCCCAGAGGGCATATCTTGAAGGCGAGCGTAGCGTAGAAGATGGCGGCCCGACAATTGCCGAACTTAGAAATACTATATCAAATGCCGAAAATGCAATTGCTCAAGCCAATGCCGGAATTGCGCAGGACCAAGGCTTTATTAATGCCCTCAACTTCCGCTTGGGCGTGGCTTTTGGCAACAATGCCAATGACCCAATCTTAGGCGAGGCCGCAGGACAGCAAAGAGTTCAGGCTTTTGTCGAAAACGGCAATCTTGTAATCCGCGCCTCGCAAGGCAATAATGCCACAATTGCGGCAAATGCCGGTGCACTTGGTTTACAGGCGGGAAGTACCGCGCTTCGCCTTGATACCTCGCTTGCCGACTTCCTTGGGCTTGGCGATGCGGAAACCTTCCAATTCACCATCACACAAAGCGGTCGCACCGAAACAATCAGCTTTGATAACTTGCAAGGCGAAAATGCCGCGACCCTTCAAGATTTTATGCGTGAAATTAACAATAGCGGTTTGGATGTTCGCATGTCTTTTAATGCGACAAGTGGGCAGTTTACCATTGAAAGCACACAAACCGGCGAAAATAGCCGTCTGCAAATTGGCAATTTCAGCACCGACGGCGGCACAACCACAACGGATGTCTTCCCCGGTGCGCCCGGAAGCGGCCTTAGGCTTGACCGCGTTCAAGAAGGGCAAAACGCGATATTTTCGCTTAACGGCGGCGATTTTATTGACCGCGAAACCAATACCTTCACCGAGCAGGGCATGACAATCACCATAACCCAAGCGGCAGCAGAGGCGGGGCAAATTAATATTAACCTAAGCACAGACACCTCCGCAACCCGCCAATTGATTGAGAACTTCGTCAATGCCTATAACGAAATTGTGCGCGAGCTTCAAGAGTTGACCAATACGCGCAGGCCACGTCAAGGGGCGGCGGCTGGCGGCGGATTCTTTGCGCCGCTTACTGATGAACAGCGCAATGCCATGAGCGAAAACGAAATTCGCCTTTGGGAAGAGCAAGCGCAGAGAGGCCTTTTAAACCGCGATTCCATGCTTCGTTCCATACTTAGCGAAATGCGTCAAGAAATGAGCCGTTCTATTCGCTTAGAAGATGGTTCAACCTTTAGCCTTGCCAGCATGGGAATTCGCCTTTCACAAAATCCCAATGACGGCGGAATCCTTGTCTTTAACGAAGATGCCAATCGCGGCACAACATTTACACAGGCCCTGGAAAACAATATCGAGCAAATTACGGCATTGTTTACGGGACAGGGCGTTGCGAGTGTAAGCGGACTTACGGGCGCAAATGCTGTTAGCGGTGCAAACGCAGGTCTTGGCGCGCGTCTTGACGGCATACTTAACAGTTATATCAGCGAATTTGGCACGGGCAGATTGGCCGACAGAGCCGGCGTTGAAGGCCGATCCAGCGAGCATAATAACGATATACAACGCCTCATAAA
>JAITMQ010000144.1 GCA_031277225.1 Clostridiales bacterium
CAGTTTGTCCACACGCCCTAGCGATTGTAGCTATTATCCTTAGTTTGCTAGATTCGGGCTGGGGATTGGTTGCGAAGATACGAGGAAACCATAACGAAAAGCAAAAGCGCCTGTAACCCGGACAAGGCTTAGGCGCTTTTTTAACTAGTTTTACAAGTTAGAGAGCGAACGGCCGCACCGTGGTGAGCCATGAGTATCGCTACTTTTTTTATTATAGCACAATCCGCACAAAATTACAAGCACAAATTTTTATGAGCAACCAGTAGTAGTTCCACAATTGATACAGACTTTGCAAACCCCACTTTGCACCATTTTATCACTTCCGCAAGAGCTGCAAATTTCGCCGTAGAGAATTTCGTCGGGGGTATATTCCGGCAGCGGGCGACCGGGGGCGGTCGCCCCTACGTCGCTTGGCTTGATTTGGCAATTTGTGTAATCGCCATAGGAAATCTCGATTACCTTCGAGATAAGGTCTGAAACCGAGCTTACAATGCCAATATATGGATGCCCCGAAACCAGCCCCGACGGGTCATAGGACTGCCTGCGGTTGATTTTCGCGATATTTTTCGCGGGAACGCCGCTTTGCAACGAAATTGAAATCGTTGTGGAAAGACTGCCCAACATTCCCTTAACCGTCGTGCCCTGTTCGCCGCAAAACGCGAAAATTTCGGCCAAATGCGCGTCTTCTTTGGGCACGCCAAGCTTCTCCTTGTCCGCATCGCCATAAAACGAAGCCACAACAAAAAGTTTCGCCGTGTCAATTCGCGCCTCATGCACATGCGCATTGCGGATTCCCGTGGGCTTTGTGCGTCCGCCGCCATTTTTGCCCGAAGGGCGAATGGTCGGCAAATCCTCAATGGCATAACCCGCCGCCTCTTTTGCCATAATTTGGCTAACCAAATCCGAAATCGAGCTGGCGTTTTTAACGAAAGGATGCCCGGTTACCATGCCATTTGGCTCATAAATTTGACTGCGATACATTGACGCAATTTCCTCGGCGGGCATACCGTGCTGAAGCGACTTTGAAATGCCCGTGCCTATGGCTTCAAGCAGGCCTTTCGTAAGCGAACCTTGACGGCCGGAAACAATGAAAACTTCGGCCAATTTGCCCGCAAGTTCGCCGTCGTCGTCCCCATAAAACGAGGTTATGACATAAATCCGTGTATTGCTTTCGGTAAACAAAGCCTCATGAACGCGCGCGCGGCGAATTCCGCGCGGTTTAACCCGCCCGTAAAGCTCGCGCTTATCATTATTAAGCGGCTGATTTTCCTTAGAGCCGTCGCGATAAAGTGCCACGGCCTTCACGCCGAGTTCCCAAGAAAGCCTGTAAATTTCCTTGATATAGTCGGGCGTGGCCGTGCGCGGCAAATTCACGGTTTTGGAAATTGCGCCCGTAATATGGGGCGTAAGCGCGGCAAGCATTTTAACATGGGCTTCGGGCGACAAAAAGCGTTCGCCGCTGCCAACGCGGTTTGCCGTGTCAAAAACCCGCAAATGTTCGGGATTGTCGCTTATAAACGGCGCGCCTTCGATTTTGCCGTCAACAAGATTGCCGCGCTCGTCCTTGCGCATGATATATTGGATAATGCTGTCAATTTGTTTATCCTTATAGCCAAGTTTGGCCAGCCCATGGCGAATGGCATGATTTTCCACAACCATAGAGCCGCCGCCGACAAGCTTCTTGAAACCAATATGGCTGAAAAACGGTTCGGCGGAGGTGGAATCGCAGTCCATGGCGAAGGCGATTGTGCCTGTGGGCGCGAGAACGCTTACTTGTGCGTTTCTGTAGCCAAACTTCTCGCCGTGATTTATTGCTGCGCGCCAGGTTTGGTTGATGCAATTTGCTAAATTTTCCATGCCAATAGTGCGCAACACGCCATGGTCGATAACGAGCGGCTTGTAAGACATGCCCGCAAATTCCCCCTCATAACCGGCGGCAACCGCATGATTGGCTATGACTTTCTTCATATGAGAGGCGTTCAAGGGATAACATTCAAACGCGCCCACGGCTTCGGCCATTTGAGCGGAGGTATAATAGGAATATCCCGTCATTATGGAGCAAAGTGCGGCCACAAAATGGCGCGCGCGCTCGGAATCATAGGGTAGGCCCATATACATTAGCAGCGCACCCAAATTCGTAAGCCCAAGCCCCGTTGTGCGGAATTTATGGGACTTTCTCGCAATATCGGCCGTTGGGAATTGGCCCCAATGGATTGTCGCCTCCAAAACCATTTGCACCAGCTTAATCAAGTGGCAATAGGCCTCGGTATTAAATTCGCCGTCATAGAATCTAAGCACATTAATACTCGCCAAATTGCAAGCCGTGTCGTCCAGGAACAGATATTCCGAACAAGGATTCGAACCATTAATTTTATTATGTTTTGCCCAAACTTCGCCATCCTCACCGGCGGGGCAGGTATGCCAGGCATTGATTATATCGTCATATTGCACGCCGGGGTCGCCGCAACGCCAGGCGGCCTTTGCAATTTCATCCCAAATCAGTTCGGCGGGAATGTCGCGGTCAACTTCGGGCGTTACGCGTCCGCGAACGCGCCAATTTGCGCCATCCTGCTCCAACAGGCGCATAAATTCGTCGGGAATCCGCAGGGAATTATTGGCATTTTGGCCGCTAACGGTGTCATAGGCCTCGCCATCCATAGATGTGCTATAGCCCAAACGCCCCAAATCCGCCACTTTGTCCTCTTCGCGGCTTTTCCAGCCTATGTATTCCATAACCTCCGGATGGTCTAAATCCAAAATATTCATTTTGGCGGCGCGGCGCGTTGTGCCGCCGCTTTTAATCGCGCCCGCATTGCGGTCGCTGACTTTCAAAAAGCTTAAAAGCCCCGAGGACTTGCCGCCGCCGCTTAAAAACTCGTCCTTAGCGCGAATTGAAGACCAATTTGAGCCAACGCCCGAACCATATTTAAAGAGCAAAGTTTCGGTGGCCATGGTTTCCATCAGCGATTTTTCGCCCAAAAGCGAGTCGGCCACGCCCAAAATAAAACATGCGCTGCCCTGTGTGCGGCTATAGCTGTCCTTGGCCTTTTTAACCTTGCCCGTGGCCTCGTCATAATAAAAATGGCCATTCGAGCTGCCGGAGATGCCATAGGCGTGTTTAAGCCCGGTATTAAACCATTGCGGGCTGTTTGGCGCCCACATTTGCGCCAAAAGGGAGAAGGCCAGCTCGTCATAAATGACCTGTGAATCGGCCTCGGCGACAAGCCCGCCGTCCACCATGGACAGCACCCAAAAATTGACCATGCGATGCACGACTTGGCGCAGACTGACTTCATGGCTCGTTTCGGGTATGCCCTTTTTGCGGAAATATTTGGAAGCGACAATGTCGCAGGCATTTTGCGAATAATGTTCGGGAAAGTCCAGCCCTTCCATTCGCGTCAGCACTTCGCCCGTGTTATAGTCCTTTAAAACCACATCCATCTTTTTCCATTGAAACATCTCATAGACCGATAAATCCCCAATATCTCGTGTAAAAACCCTCTCAACAGACATATTCTTACGCATAAAATTCCCCCATTTTAAAATTGCCGGACAAATGCCCGTATTTCAATTATACCAAATCCCTACCAAAATTTCTATAGCCAATCCCCACATTTTTTCCACAAGTTTATTAACAACGAATTTTCGGATAATATCGCCATTCCAAAAAAAATCGTCATTCCCGCGAAGGCGGGAATCCCCTGCCAATGCGGGGGGATTCCCGCCTTCGCGGGAATGACGCGCCGTAGATGATTTCTGCAACGCAGGAAAAAGCAAAAGGGGTCGCTCGGTCCAAAAGCAAACCCCTAGTCCCAAGAGGAGGAGTCGGCTTATGCCGGCTCCTTTCTCTGTTTTATTCTAAACCAATTATAACATAACTATTCCGAAGTTGCAAGAAGAAATTTTGCGAATAGCACATATCGACCGATTAATCCAACAGGAAAGAAAGCAAAAGGGGCTCTCCGGCAAAGAGTGAACCCCTAATCCACACGAGGAGGAGCGAAGCGCAAGCCGAGCTCCTTTCTCGATTTCATTCTAAACCAATTCTACCATAAACATCTTCAACTGTCAAGAACTTTTTCGCCCTAGTCGACCGCCACGATTGTTAGGTTGAATGTAAGCGCAGTACCCGCCAAGGAGTGCCCTCCCCTACTTATTGTGGCATAAAGCGTTATTTCTGCATTGCCCGGACTTGGGCGATACACCGTTCCGCCTGTGCCGACAATACCGGAATCGGACGAAGCCCATGTTATCGCCGTGCCAAATCTACCCTCGGTCGGCAGGACAAGGTCGCCCGTAACCGCATCCGCGCCCTCATTTCTGCCCAAAATGCTCTCCAAAGTCAGGGCCTGCGCCGCCAGCTCTGTGGCCGTTTCATGCGAAACCTCGGGCGAAACTAAAAAGGTGAACTCGGCCACTTCGCTCGCACTTAGAATAAACCAACCCGTGCTAACCGTCGCCGTAAGCACAACTTCCGTCGGCACAGAAGGCAGGTTGACAACCCCATTCGCCGCAATTATGCCGGGAGCAGAACTTTCCCAGGAAATATCCGTGCTTGAACGCCCAACCGCCGGCAAATTCAAATTCGTAGATATGCTATTCGGGCTGTCATGCGGATGATGCAGCACGGTTTCCGTTGTCAGACGCACAATTGCGCCGTCTACGGCATCCACATTCGCGGAATTTGTAATAACCGCCGACCAAATTCCCGCCGTTAAAAGCACAAAAACCGACACGGCAATGAGGGCAGGATTGAAAGTTTTTGTCTTTGCGGGCGTGCTTGGTTCGGGCAGAACACGCGCCTTTTGCAAACCCAGCACCATTGGCCTGTAAAGCAGCAGCGTCAGCGACGAATTCACAATGCCGTTAAATAGGTTAAACGGCATAAACGCGGGCACAAGCAGGGAAACCACCATCTCCCGCGACACGCCCATAAACCACGGCGTAACCAAATAATTCCACACCATCATGACCCCCGTCATGGCGATTGTTCCCGCCACAAGGCCTATAATTGCGCCGCGCAGGGTGCGATTTCGGCTGTATATGTAGGATGCGGTTACGGCGAAGGCCGTGCCCGAAATCACATTCATAATAAAGCCGATCCAGCCCGTGGCGCTTATTGTGAACATTTGAATCAGCGCGACCACCACGGTAACCAAAAATGCCGCCATTGGGCCGAATAAAAAGCCGCCGATTACGATAATAATGTCCTTGGGGTCATAGCGCAAAAAGCCCACGGCGGGTACGACAGGGAAACGCACAAGCCACGTCAGAATAAACGCAATTGTGCTAATCATGGCCAAAATGACCATAGTCCTTGGGGTTAACAGTTTTTTGCGATTTGTTTGCATAAAAACACTCCTTTTTTTACAGGGCGTCTTTGGTTTTTGGAGTTTTTGGGAAAAAAACACCCAAGACAAAAAGTCTTGGGCAGTTTTCCTTAGGAGGTTGTTTCGATTATGAAGAAGTTACAAAAGCAACACAAAATCAAAAACAACACGCTTCTTCCATCCAGACTTCCCAGGTCGCGCCTGAGTTACTGTCGGTTTTGGAATTTCACCAAATCAGCAAGGCCAAAAGGCCAAGCTCACGGACTATCACCGCCGGTCGGGATTTTAACCCTGCCCTGAAGCTTTTTAGTTAAAGTCATTATAGCACAAGATTTTTCCCCTGTCAAGCACAAATTTTTTTGTTGCCAAATTGCGCAAAATTTGTTAGACTATATTTATGAGAAGATGGATTTTAAGAGAAAATGACGCAAATATTGATTTAATGGCGGGCGTGCTTAAAATTAGCCCTATTTTGTGCCGTATTTTGGCGAATCGTGGTATTCGCACAAAAAATACGGCCATTCGCTATTTAAATCCCATTTTGGGCTATTTGCACGACACTGCCAAAATGTTGGGCATTGCGGAAGCCGTGGACATTATTCGCCACGGCATAGCCGAGGGCGCAAAATTCTGCATTTTTGGGGATTATGACGTGGACGGCGTGTCTGCCACGGTGATTTTGCGCAGGGTTTTGGCGCAGCTTGGCGCGGATTGCGGGCATTATATCCCGCATAGGATTCATGAGGGCTATGGCCTGAATTTGGCCGCCATAGAGCAAATTGCCGATGAATATCAAGTTTTAATTGCCGTGGACAATGGAATTTCCGCCGTGGCGGAAGTTGCGCGCGCGGCGGAACTTGGCCTAAAGGTGATTATTCTTGACCATCACCAGCCCGCAACAGAAGCCGGCGCGGAAATTTTGCCGCCGGCCCATGCCATAATCAACCCAAAACAAGCCGCCTGCCCCTATCCTTTCAAGGAATTATGCGCCGCCGGAATCGCCTATAAATTCGCCCTGCATCTCTGCGAAGAATTCGGCAAAAGCTTCGAAGCGGCGGGCGAAGCGTTGATTTTTGCGACCATTGCGACATTTTGCGATGTTGTGGACTTGGTTGACGAAAATCGAATTATCGCCAAAAACGGCCTGCGCCTGCTGACCCGACAAAATACAGAAAATTCCATTAATATCGGCCTAAATGCCCTTGTAAAAGCTCGAAATTTAGAATATAATAGTATAGACGACTTTGCAATCGGCTTTATTTTGGGGCCCTGCATAAATGCCAGCGGGCGGCTGGATTCTGCGGGTTTGGCCGTGCGGCTGTTTTTGTCCGAAGATGAGGCCGAGGCCGAAGAGCTTGCGGACAAGCTTGCGGCCTTAAATGACGAGCGAAAAGACCTTTGCGCAAAATTCGTAGATGAAGCGATTAAGAATTTGCCCGAGGATTTGGACGATGTGCCGGTGATTTATATCCCCGAAATTCACGAGTCCATTTCGGGGATTGTCGCGGGGCGCATAAAGGAGCATACGGGGCGGCCAACCCTTGTTATTGCCCGTTCGGGCGAGGTTGCAAAGGGTTCTGCGCGCTCAATAGAGGCCTATAATATCTTTGAAGAAATGCAAAAATGTAAAGATTTATTTCTGCGCTTTGGCGGGCATAAAATGGCGGCGGGGGTAACCCTTCCTATAGAAAATATTGATTTGCTGCGCAAGCGCCTAAATGCGGCCTCGCAACTTGCGCCCGAAGATTTTTTGCCGATAATCTTTGGCGAAGCTTGGCTTGATTTAGACGAAATCACCTTCGAACTGGCGCAAGAAATCGCGGCATTATCGCCCTTTGGCAAGGCCAATCGCGAACCCGCTTTCTTCACGAGGGGAATTTTCACGGAAAGAGCCGAAATTATCGGCAAAAGCGGTGAAACCCTGCGGTTGACCTTTAGGAGTGAGCAGGGTCGCAAAATCACGGCTGTGGCTTTTAAGTCTGTGGAAAAATTTATAAAATTGCTTGAGGAAAATTACAGCGAGGGCGTGGCGCAGGGTTTTGCCGCCCGCAAAACGCCTAATCTGCACATAAAGCTGGACATTGCCTACAATATCAGAATCAATACGTATATGGGCAATTCCAGCCTGCAATTAGTTATTATGGATTTTAAAGGAGGCCAATATGAATCTTAAGGAAGCCATCAGAAATTTTCCCGACTTTCCCCGCCCGGGAATCCTTTTTCGGGACATAACCTCGCTTTTAAAAGACCCCGCGCATTTTAGTGAGGCCATTTCGCAAATCGAGGCCGCGCTTAACGATTTGGACTACGACATCATTATCGCGCCCGAAGCTCGCGGCTTTATCTTCGCGGCACCCATTGCCATAAGGCAGGGCAAGGGCTTTGTTTTAGCCCGCAAAAAGGGCAAATTGCCCGGTGAAGTCGTGTCCAAAGACTATTTTTTGGAATATGGCATGGATTCCATTCAAATCCATAAAGACGACATTAAACCGGGGCAAAAAGCCGTCATCATCGACGATTTACTCGCCACGGGCGGCACTTGCAAAGGAATTTGCGATATAGCGGAACAATTGGGCGCAAAAGTGCTGCGCGCCGTATTTTTAATCGAACTTGAAGGCTTAGACGGCAGGGAACTTTTGGAAACAAGTTGCGAAGTCGCCGCAGTCTTAAAATACTAAAGGGGGATTATTATGGCTTACAGAAGCAGTTACAATGGCAAAGAATTCGACTTTGCGGGCGATTTAGGCATTGTCGCCCTGCAATCTTGTAAAGAATTCGGCATTAAAATGAATGAAAGCATTATGAAAATGCGCCGCGAGGCGGGAATTCCCACGCCCGAAACCTTTTTGATTGACTTTTCGGAAATTCGCTTCTCAAATGGCGAGGGAAAAATTATTTTGAACGAGTCCGTGCGCGGCAAGGACATATTTTTGATTGCGGATATTGGCAATTATAGCTGTACATACAAGCTTTACAGCCACGACAACCGCATGTCCCCCGACGACCATTATCAAGACATTAAGCGCGCCGTGTCGGCCATGGCGGGCAAGGCGGACAGGGTTAATGTTATGATGCCCATGCTTTACGCCTCGCGCCAGGACAGGCGCAAGGGCCGCGAAAGCTTGGATTGCGCCATGATTCTGCGCGAGCTTCAGCATATGGGCGTTAAGGCCATTTTAACATTCGATGTGCATAATTCAAGCGTACAAAATGCCGTGTCGCTAATGGCCTTTGAAAATATTTATGCCACCTATGAAATTGTCAGACAATTTTTCGCCGACGAGCCCGAAATTATCGCAAATAGGGACGATTTGCTGATTATTAGCCCCGACGTTGGCGGCATGGAGCGCGCGATTTATTATTCCACGGTGCTTAAGGCCGATGTGGGAATGTTTTACAAAAGGCGGGATTACAGCCGCGTGGAATCGGGGCGCAATCCCATAGTTCAGCATGATTATTTGGGCCGCGATGTCAAGGGCAAAAATGTTATGATAATTGACGATATGATTGCCACGGGCGAATCGATTGCCGAAATTGTTACGGAGCTTAAGGCGCGCAAGGCGGGTAAAGTCTTTGTAGCCACGACTTTTGCCATGTTTACCAAGGGCGACAAACTTTTTCACGAACTCTATGAAGAAGGCCTGCTAACCCGCCTATATTCAACGAATTTGACCTATGTCCCCCAAGAAATTATAGACAAGCCCTGGTTTAAGCATGTGGACATGTCCCCCTTTGCGGCGGAAATTGTCAATGCCCTGAACATGAATAGCTCCATTGAACCCGTAATGGATGCGACCAAACGCCTTAAAAGCGCAATTAGTTAATATTTTTTTGTGTGCTTGAAATTTTGGATGAATTGTGTTATTATCAAATATATCAGATGGGGGAGGGATTTTATGAATAACGAAAATAATGTTGTTGAGATGTTTGAAATTATCGTTTCCAAGTTTGACAAGGTGGAGCAACGGCTTGACAAGATGGAGCAACGGCTTGACAAGGTGGAAAACGAGATGCATAGGCTTAAGGTGCAGTCTAGTGAGCAATATATATCCACCATTGAGCGAATCGGCGTTGTTTATGAAGAAGTTATAACCATGAAGGGCGACATTCTGGCTCTTGACTTGCAAATTGATCATCTTAGGGCAGATAATAGGGAAATTAAGCGCGAAACTCGCAGCATTAAACATACGACAAAAGAAACAAGTGATAGGGTGCGCTTTTTGGGCGTGGCAAATAATGAAGCCTTCAAAGATATTGGAATTATTTCAAGCCATGTTGGCATTGGATAAAATTGAATATGCCCGAACCAAAGGACGGCATCCCCGCGCAAGCGGGAATGCTCAGACCGCAGACAAACCCCCATACGGCGTTGCCGCGTGGGGGTAAATTTTGTTGGAGATGGTTAAAGCGAGAAAGGCACAGTCAAAAAATTTTCAAGTTTGGGCAGACAAATGATGGGGATTGTGTTATAATGGAGTTATTATTTTATAGGGGAGGTATTTATGAAAAAAGTTTGCTTATTGCTACTCATGCTCCTTACCCTCGCCGCCTGCGGCGGGCGGGTTGACGAAGCCTACGCCAATGGCGAAAACGGCTTTGAAGAAGCTCCATATGAATATGAAACAATCGACCCAATTCAAAGGCTAATCGCCGAAGACAAAGAGGATTTGGCCCATTTCACAAGGATATTCGAGTCGGTTTTTGCGCGATTCGGCTCGATTTACAGGCAATTGGGGATAGATGTTTTGGAAATAATCGAACCCACAGTCCATCCGGTTTTAGAGCGACGCCACGCTATAGGCCAACATTCGCTTGAAGCGGGAATGAATGACCTTGGGCGGCGTTTGCAAGGTTCGGGGCATATTGCGACTTTCGATGAATTCAGCTATAGATTCGCTTTAACCAATCTCTATAGGCAGCGCGCGGAATATGGCCCGGGCTTTGTGCCAAGCTTGCTTTGGCAATATCGCTATGACATCTACCGTTCCGAGGCCGCCATGCGCCGTTTTGGCGATATTGAAATTGACCTGAATTATTTTGGCGACAGCGGCGCGGCGAGTAGTATTCGCACGGAAATCATTGAAGAAGGGCGCATTGCTCGTGTTTTGATAAATTGGCTTAATACGCGGAATATAGAAAGCGACAGACAAATTGCCCTGGAATTTTTTCACGAAATTCGGGATTTTGAGCATTTGATTATTGATATTCAAGGCAGTCCGGGCGGCGACCCGCATTATTTCGTTGAGGTCATAATGCAACCCTTGATTGCACAGCCCAAACAGGGCGAATTTTACGCCTTTGTCCGGTCCTCGCCATATTCTGCGGCCTTAGTGGCGGGCTTTGTGGAATATGAGGGGCTGCAAAGCGCAATTCCCGCTGCGGAATTTGTTCAAAGTCGGGATATGCCATATTTTGTGATGGAAGATTTGGCGGAATTAGATTACGTCATTCCAAGGCAAATAAATATTCAGCCTGCAGCAGACAGCGCGAACTTTTCAGGCCAAGTCTGGCTTTTAACAGACGGCAGAACCATCTCCGGAGCGGCCACGGCGGCCAAAATCGCAAAATATACGGACTTCGCAACCCTGGTAGGTTCAACCACAAGGGGCACTTTCAGCCAAATGATGGCCCAAGTGGTTGTGCCAAATTCGGGCAGTATTATTCAATTCGATATGTCCTATATCACAAATGCGGCGGGGCGGCATCTGCAGGAACTGGGGGTTGAGCCGCATTATAACAATCGAATACGCATGACTGCTATGCAGACGGTGGTGGATATGATTTCGGAAAGAGTTGAGTGAGGGGGGTTGCAATGGAGCCGAATTATTCAAAGCAGGCTGATAAATTCTTGAAATCCCAAGATGCCAAGACATATGCGCGCATTAAAAAAGCTGTAGCGGCTTTACCAAAAGGCGATATATGCAAAATGCAGGGGTATAAAGACTTATATCGGTTAAAGGTTGGAGATTTTCGCATTCTTTTTAAAAGAATTGCCAGAGAGATATTTGTAACAAAAATCGACAATAGAGGGCAGGTTTATAGGTGAGGAGGGTTTATATGTCAGCTGTTAAAGCGGAAATACTCAACGAAGTAGAGATAATGGACGAAAGAACGGCGGAGATGCTCTTAAACACGATAAAGTCCATTTTTATAAAGAGCTGGGAAGATATAGAGGAGGTGAAGCCCGACGAAATAGATTTACAAATGATAGCAGAAATGGAAAATGACCCTGATTGTTTTAATTTTAATTATGGAGGTTAAGCGCATGACGAAAATAGTAAAATGTATTCCCAATTTTAGTGTTGGGCGGGATGAGTCGGTTATTGAGGGTTTGGCTGCAATTGTGCGCGGCGTGGCCGGTTGCACGCTTTTGGACTATAGCGCGGACGCAAGCCACAACCGCAGCGTGTTTACATTCGTGGGCTCGCCGGAGGGCGTAATTGATGCGGCGGTGGCTTTGGCTAGCTATGCGGCGGCGAATATCGACATGACGAAACATAGCGGCGAACATCCCCGCATGGGCGCAACGGATGTAATTCCCTTTGTGCCTGTCAAAAATGTAACAATGGACGAGGCCGTGGAAATTTCGCAAAAAGTCGGCGAAAGAATTGCGACAGAGCTTGGAATTCCCGTGTTTTTATACGAAGAATCGGCCACGGCCGACAGACGGCGCAATTTGGCGGCCGTGCGCCGCGGCGAATTCGAGGGCATGGCCGAAAAAATGCAAAAGGCCATTTGGCAGCCCGATTTTGGCGAGGCAGCACCCCATCCGACGGCGGGAGTAACCGCCGTAGGCGCGCGCCAGCCGCTTATTGCCTTTAATGTCAATCTCTCGACGAATAATGTCGAAATTGCGAATAATATTGCGAAGGCCCTGCGCGGCTCGACGGGCGGCCTAAAATATGTCAAGGGCATTGGCCTCTATATCGAGGAGCGCGACATGGCGCAGGTTTCCATGAATTTGGTGAATTATCCCGTAAACGCGCTCTATCGCGTGGTGGAAATGATTCGCTTTGAGGCCGCGCGTTATGGCGTGTCAATCATAGGCACGGAGCTGATTGGCCTTGCACCCGCCAAAGCCCTAATCGATTCCGCCGAATATTATCTACAAATCGAAAATTTCGATTTTGATAAACAAGTTTTGGAAAATCATTTGCTCTAGGGTTTGACATGGAGATTTATGTGAGGTATAATTATGGCAGATTCTTTTGAGTTTTTGCGCGGCGAAATGGTGGAGCGTCAAATTAAGGCCAGAGGCATTGTTTGTGAGAGGCTTCTTTGCGCCATGGGCAATATTCCGAGGCATCTTTGCGTGCCTAAGCATTTGCGCGCGCTGGCCTATGAGGACATGCCGTTGCCGATTGGCCTTGGCCAAACGATTTCGCAGCCCTTTATGGTTGCTTTTATGACCGAGAAATTGGGCGTTTTTGCGGGAATGAAAGTGCTTGAAATCGGCGCGGGGTCGGGTTATCAGGCGGCTGTTTTGGCCGAGCTTGGTTGCGAGGTCTTCACAATTGAGCGCAAACAAGCTCTGGCCGAAAATGCCAAAAATACCCTTGAAACCCTTGGATTTGGCGGCGTGCAGGTGAGGCATGGCGACGGCTATGAAGGCTGGCCCGAAGAAGCCCCATTTGACGCGATTATTGTAACCGCCGCGCCGAATTATATCCCGGGAAATTTGGTTAAACAGCTGAAAGATGGCGGTAAGATGGTTATTCCCGTGGGCGAAGTCGGCCGCGAGCAATGGCTGAAATTAATCACCAAAGATAATGAGCAATTTCGTGAAGAGGTTTTGATTCCGGTGAGATTTGTGCCTATGATAGAAACTAGAAACTAGAAACTAGAAATTAGAGGTGGAATAATGCTGGATTTATTGATTGAGAATGCTAATTTAGCGACGCCGCTCGGCAATGAGGCGCGGCGCGGCGCGGCTGCCGGCGAAATTTTTACGGAAATTGTGAATATCGGCGTTAAAGACGGCAAAATCGCCTATATTGGGGCGGATTTGCCGGAAAGCGGCGATGTTTTGGATGCGGGCGGCTGGCTGGTTACGCCCGGCTTGGTAGACTGCCATACGCATCTGGTTTTTGGCGGTTTTCGGCATAATGAATTGCCGCTTAAGCTTGCCGGGGCGGACTATATGGAGATTTTGGCAAGCGGCGGCGGGATTCTGTCTACGGTTGCCGCCACGCGCGCCGCCGAACCCCGAAAACTCTATCGAAAGGCGACCTATTTTTTGAATGAGATGCTGGAGCACGGAACGACGACGGTTGAGGCCAAAAGCGGCTATGGGCTGGACTTTGAAACCGAGCTTAAGCAGCTGCAGGTTGTGGCGGAATTGCGAAAAAATAACGATATTGACATTGTGTCGACCTTTATGGGCGCACATGCCGTTCCGCCCGAATTTAAGGGCAATTCTGATGATTATGTTGATAAGCTTGTCAACGAAATTATTCCAAAAATTGCCGAAACGGGTCTGGCAGAATTTTGCGACATTTTTTGCGAAGAAGGCGTTTTCGATGTGGAGCAAAGCCGAAAAATCCTCGCGGCGGCTAAGGAGCATGGCTTTAAGCTTAAAATTCATGCCGACGAGATTGTAGACTTAGGCGGCGCGGCCCTCGCGGCGGAGATGGGGGCAATTTCCGCCGAACATCTTATAGCCGCCTCGGACAGCGGCCTTGAAGCCCTCGCAAAAACCGACACAATCGCCGTTTTGCTGCCCACAACAAGCTTTTACCTCGGCAAGCCCTTTGCGCGCGCGCGCAAAATGCTTGATTTAGGGATTCCCATTGCCATCGCCAGCGATTTTAATCCCGGAAGCTCGCCAAATTTTAACCTGCAATTGTCGATGACCCTGGCATATTTGCAATATCGTATGCATCCCGCCGAAATCCTTACGGCGACGACACTAAACGCTGCCTGCGCCCTAAATTTGGGTGAAACAAAGGGCAGTATAGAAGTGGGCAAAGATGCCGACATAATCATATGGGACTGCCCCGATTTAAACTTTTTGCTGTATAGATTCGGGAATAATAAGGTTGATACGGTGATTAAGAGAGGGGTGATTATGTGATTGGTCATGTGAAGGAGAGGGTTTGGACCGGTGATGTAAGGATGGAGTATCCGCAGAAATGGATTGTAATGGTGAATTTGGGCTGGGATCCAACCACAACAGCCAGCAAAATGCTGGGCGAAGTTTATGCCGTTATGGATAGTCGGGATGAAGCCTTTGAAATGCTAATGAATTTGGGCGATAGCTTGGGTAAAACCATGGTAGTTACGGGACACGACCCGAGGCCACAAATAGGAGGGTTATATAGATGTGTCCAATAGTGATACCTTTCAAAAAAGATTGCAATCTGGGGCGGGTTATGCTTGAGATTGAAGTCCTTAGAGCGGATTTGTTTTCTCACGAAACTGTTGAATTTAAGCTGGATTCCGGTTCGGATTTCACCACTTTAAGCAATGCCGATTTAAGTAATCTTGGCTATGCCGAAGAATATTTGCGCTCGCGACCTAAACACGAACCAATTGCTACAACAGCAGACGGTAAAGAGGTGCATTTTCAGTATCTTGAAAATATTTCCATCATGTTCCAAGGCCGCGAAATACAGGGATGCAGGGTATTTTTCGCCCTCGGAACAGATTTGCGCAGCCTCTTTGGTGCTGATATTTTGAAATATTTCAATCGGGAGATTGATTATGATGCGGGGGAATTGCGCTTAAAAGAGAGGCGAGAACGACCCTTGCTGTCGCCGGGGGAAGAGCCTTTACATATTTATTCAATCGAATATTAGGAGGGATATTATGAAACTTGGAGAGATGATGATTCCTGAATTTATGGGCAAATTGGCGGGCACGGAACCCACGCCCGGCGGCGGCTCGGCTTCGGCATTATTGGGGCTTATTGGCGTGTCTTTGGTGCAAATGGTGGTAAATTTGACATTGGGGCGCAAAAAATATGCCGAATTTGAGGGATTGATGAATAGCGTTATGGAGGAGGCCGAAGCCCAGCGCGCGGCACTTTTAGAGGCTATTGACCAGGATGCCTGGGCATATAACAAGGTGTCGGCCGCCTATAAATTGCCAAAGGACACGGACGAAGAAAAGGCCGCCCGCGCCGACGCAATTCAAGAAGCCCTTAAAATCGCCACTTTAACCCCGCTTAACATTTTAAACCATTGCAAGTCCTCGCTGAGGCTGGCGCATGACGCGGTTGGGCGTTCAAACACAAATGCCGCCTCGGATTTGGGCGTTGCGGCTCTTGCCCTAAAGGCGGGCATGGATGGTGCGTGGCTGAATATCCTTATAAATTTGGCTTCCATAAAGGACGAAAACTTCAAAGAAGACATAAAAACCAAAGCCACGGACACTCTGACGCAGGCCGCTTGGCTTTGTGATAAAATTAACGAATACGTCATGGCAGAACTTGGCTGACCCTAGGGCGTGTGGACACGAGATTGAGCACGCACCCTTGCGGCTGATATTTCCGCATCTTGTTGCCAATTTTTTCCTTATGTGCCCTTGGCACACTGCGGAAAAAATTGACAACAATCTGCGAAAAATCAGCTCGCAAATCTGCGCACTCAACTCATGTCCACACACCCTAGGGTCGGAATGTGGAATTGCGCAAATGATGCTTATAGTGAATCTGCGAAGTTTTCGTGTCTTTCGTGTCTTTCGTGGTTATAAAATAAACCACGAAAGGCACGAAAAACACGAAAATGTAGCCAAGCATTAACCGGCGGATTCCCGCATTCGCGGGAATGACGGGTTGACAATCGAATAAAATTAAAATTCCGAAGAAAGTCGGGGATAGTATGAGAAATTTATTTATAATCAAAATTTTAATCGTGCTTTTTGTGATATTGTCCAGCGCGAATATGATTTTTGCGTGGCTTGCCGATGATGCCGATTATGACGTTTTGGCGGCCATTGACGAAAGAAGCTCGTTTTACGAAGCTTGGTCCGAATTTTATATAAATTCGCTTACTTTAACAAGATTGGCCAGAACATATATTGCAACCGAAGGCGACAGGGATATTTCCATCTTTTTTGCCGAACTTGAGGCAAGCCATTTTGAGCATTTTTACGAATTTATGAATCGTCGGCAATCGACGCAGCACGAAGCCGAACTTCTGCAAATAATCATAACCTCGTTTGAGGGCTTAAGGGAAATGGAATATGAAGCCCTGACCGCCGCCCGGGCGGGTGATTTTGACCATGCCTTTTATATCATCTATATCGAGGACCTCTATAGGGCGCATGGCTTGGCATTTCAAGACAATATGGAATTCCTTAAAGATTATGTGATTGTTGGGCTGAATGAAATTGTGGCCGCGGCACAAGCACTTGACGAATTTTACGAAACGCTGGCGCAAATTTTTGTCGCCTTATTCGTTGTGGCATCCGTTGCGGGCATGATGTATTTGTATACTCAAGTTAAGCTATACATCGAAACAGAGCGGGATGCCCGTGAAATGAGTGAAAGACTTCTAAGCTCTGCGCCGCTTGTAATCAGCCTTTGGGACGATGGCATTCCAATCGAGGCCAGCGAGCAGTCCGTAAATTTGTTCGGGCTTAATTCCAAAGAAGAGTATATCACGCGTTTTAACGAAATAACCCCCGAATTTCAGCCGGACGGCGCAATTTCCGCCCAAAAGGGCATGGAATTTACACAGCAGGCCTTGGAAGAAGGTTCGCTTCGTTTTGAATGGATGTATCAGACTTTGACGGGCGAACCAATTCCGACCGAGGTTCATTTGGCGCGCTTTAAGCGGGGCGACAAATATATGCTTATCGCATATGTAACCGATTTGCGCCAAGCAAGAGAGGTTATGGAAAAAGAGCAGGCTTTGGCCGAAATGACCATTGAAAGCCAGGCCAAAACCCGCTTTTTGGCGCGAATGAGCCATGAAATTCGTACGCCGCTAAGCTCGATTATGGGCGTAACCGAAATTCAGCTTCAATCGGGCAAACTTGACGAGGACATGGAAGACGCGTTTATGCGCATACACAATTCGTCGGATATGCTGCTTACAATTATCAACGATATTTTAGACCTCACCAAGGCCGAGGTCGGCAAAATGGAGATTGTGGCGGATTCCTATGAAGTGGCCAGCATGATTGTCGACACGGTGCAATTAAACACCATGTATATAGGCAGCAAGGGCATTGACTTTGATTTAAAGGTCGATGAAAATCTGCCGACGCATCTCTATGGCGACGAATTGAGAATTAAGCAAATTCTTAACAATATTTTGTCCAATGCCTTTAAATACACGAATAGGGGCCAGGTTAAGTTTAATGTGCTTCTTGAACATTCCGACATGATTGACGAAATTGTTCTTGTGCTTTGTGTAACGGACACGGGCGTGGGCATGAGCGACGAACAAATTGAGATTTTGTTTGACGAATTTGGCCGCGCCAAAAACGAACAGACAAAGCATGTGCAGGGCAGCGGCTTGGGCATGAATATTGTTAATCATCTTATAAATCTTATGGACGGAAAGGCCGAAATTGTGAGCGAAATCGGCAAGGGCACAAAGGTTTGTGTGCGCCTGCCTCAAAGGATTGCAAGTACGCAGGTTTTGGGCGCGGAAACGACCAAAAACCTCGAAAGGCTAAAAGACGGGCATAAGGCCGTTTCCAAAAACAGGTATAAAATTGACCACGAGCCAATGCCATATGGGCGTGTGCTTGTTGTTGATGATGTGGAGTCGAATTTATATGTGGCTAAGGGGCTTTTGATGCCCTATAGACTGCAAATTGAAACGGCCGGCGGCGGGCAGGAGGCCATTGACAAAATTGCGCAGGGCAATACCTATGACGTGATTTTTATGGACCATATGATGCCCAATGTGGACGGAATGCAGGCGACAAAGGTTATACAGGAAATGGGCTATGATGCGCCAATAGTCGCGCTTACGGCCAATACCGTAAAGGGGCAGTCGGAAATTTTCCTAAATAACGGTTTTTCGGCCTTCATCTCGAAGCCAATTGACATAAATATCCTTAACTCCTGCCTAATGCATTTTGTGCGGGACAGACATCCCAAACATATTGTCGACGCCGCCCGCGCCGCAAAGGCCGCCGGGGCCGAGTCGCCCGCCCTTGCCGACGATTTGTCAAATGAATTGGTTTTGGCCTTCCTTAGAGATGCGGAAAAAGCCATAAGAATCCTTGAATATACGGTTGAAAACAACGGCTTTGAAGGCGAAACCCTTAAGAGCTATATTACGCAGGTTCACGCCATGAAAAGCGCGCTTGCCAATGTGGAAGAATGGGGGCTTTCGGAAATTTCTCATTCGCTTGAGCGCGCGGCGAAAGACGGTGAATTTGACAATATAAGGGAAAGAACCTTGGCATTTGTGCAAAATTTGCGGAATGTTGTCAAAGAAATAAGACCCGAGGACATTCCGGACGACTATGTGGATGATGAAGAGCTTTTGGTGGAACAATTAAATATTATACACGAAGCCTGTGTCGAATATGACATTAAGGCCGCAAATAAGGCTTTGGACGTTTTAACCGCCGTGCATTTTTCAAAGCATACCACGGCATTTATCAACGAATTGTCGTCGCTTATGCTGGGCGGGGATTTTGAAGAAGTGGCGGAGCTTGCCAAACAAGGCTCGGATAATATCAAGAAAGGGCTGAATATATGGATAAAACCATTTTTGTGGTAGATGATAATGCAACAAATTTATTGGTTACCAAAAACGCACTTCAAGGAGATTATACCGTGGTTACGGTGTCGTCGGGCAAAAAGGCCTTGGTGCTTTTGGACAAAATCAGGCCGGATTTGATTTTATTGGATATTGACATGCCTGAAATGGATGGTTTTGAGGTTATGCTAAACCTTAAAACCAGCGAAAATTACGCCGACATTCCCGTCATTTTTCTGACGGGACTGCGGGACGAGGGCATAGAGGAAAGAGGCCGCCAAATGGGGGCGGTTGACTTTATAACAAAGCCCTTCTCGCCGCCGATTCTTCTTGAAAGAGTTTTGTTTAATCTACCCGATTAATCCGCCCAAGGCCGGTTATATTGCGGGCCACGGATGGCCTGCCCATATAATTTACCGTGCCAACGCCGCTTAGGCGCACGTCGAGATAATCGGTGGCGTTGATGTCAACTTGTCCGGCACCCGCCAGGGTTACCACAGCGTCGTGCACCGTGAGGGCGAAAGCCTCAACATTTGCGGCACCTGCGGCATTGAGGCTAAGTGTGTCCGACCTGCCGGAAACCACGAGATTTGCGGCCCCGGCCACAACGATATTGATATTTTGTGCCTCGATATAAAAATCTACATTTGCCGCGCCACTAATGTCAATATTGAGATTTTCCGCGCGAATGTCGTCCCAGTCGACGGCGTTTATTGCGCCGCTTACAACGATATTGTCAAGAAATGGGGCATTTATGTAAAGGCGCGGCGTGTTGGCGGCGTCTGTGCGAATAGTCTGCGTTGTGCGCACGCGCAAATTGCCGCCGCGAACCTCGCTTTCAAGATATTCAAACAAATTTTCCTGCATGGTTAAATTCACGGAAATTGTGTCCGCGCGGCGGAAAATCAGTTCGAAATCGCCGTAAATATTAATGCCCGTAAAATCGGCGGCGGGGATTGCGCGGTTCACCATGTCGCCGCGCCCGCGAACGGCGGCTTCGCCACAGCCCGCAAATACAAAAAGCCCCGTCATCAAAGCCAGTGCTAACATAAAAATTTTCTTGTTCATATATATCCTCCTCATTTAATAAAAGTCTGATGTGCAAACACCAAGTTCTTTGTGAAAATTATGTAATGTTGAAAATTTATACAGCCTGTCGATTTTTTCACGACCCTTCAGAGCCGCCCTCACATATCCCGAAATATAGTGCGCAAACAGCCTCCGGATTGCTGCAAAATCCCTAACAATTTTCCTCATTTGGCTGGAAGAAATCATAACTTGTTCAAGTTCTTGAATATACTCGGAGTTGTTGACAATTAGGGTCTTACGAAAGTCCAGCCCGGCATTCGGCCGTGTCGAGCTTTGCACGGGATAGCCTATATTGCCAATGCGAAAGTCAACACTCTCCCTCAAGGGAACAAAAAAATTGTTGCCATTGTGCCTAATTTCAACAAAAAGATAACATCGCGAGGACTGCTTTTTTACATCATAGGGGTCGAGCATCTCAATAAAATCCCTGTTTTTAGCGAAATATTCCTCTTTGATAAATACAAAATTACAATCCATAATATTCCCCTTAAACGAAACAGAAGCATCCGAAGATGCCCCTGTATCAATCAGCATTTTTCGGTTTTTTATTAGCCGGGTCTACCGACAAAACCCCCAACGATTTTCGGTTTTTTATTAGCCGGGTCTACCGACAAAACCCCCAACCTACATTCTTATTATACCCAATGTTATTTGATTTGTCAATATTATTTTTTTGCAGCCGCCAACATCAGCTTTATGCGGTTTAGCTGGTTTACTTCCGACGCGCCGGGGTCATAGTCTATGGGGACTATATTTGCCTGCGGATAGTGGCGTTTCAGCTCTTTAATCATGCCTTTGCCCGTAACGTGATTCGGCAGGCAGGCGAAGGGCTGGGTGCAAATGATATTTGGCACGCCATGCTCCAGCAATTCAATCATTTCCGCGGTCAAAAACCAGCCCTCGCCGCTGACATTGCCCAGCGAAAGGAAGGGCTCGGCCATTTTGGCGAGATGTTCAATGGGTTTTGGCCCGTAAAAGCGCGCGCTTTTGTTAAGGGCGGCCACCATATGCCTGCGGCCGAATTCCAAGGCGCGATTTGCGACATTAAAAATCGCTTGAGAGCGGCGCGAACCGCCCAGGTGATTGCGCTGAAAATTTGCGCCATAGAAGGTGTAGAGGAAAAAGTCGAGTAAATCGGGCACGACGGCCTCGCAGCCCTCGGCCTCCAGCAGGGTTACAATGTCATTATTTGCCGTGGGGTGGAATTTCACCAGAATTTCGCCAACAACGCCGACTTTTGGCTTGGTAATATCCAGCAGGGGCAAATTGTCAAAATCCGCCACAATATCGCGGCAAAGCGCTTTAAAGCTTGTGCCGCCGCCGTCAATAATCTCGGCCTTAGCCATCAGCATCCATTTTTCGTAAAGCGCATTGGCCGCGCCCGCTTCGGCCTCATAGGGGCGCGTGGCGTAAAGCACACGCATAAGCAAATCGCCCAGAATCAAGGCTTTAATGGCGCGAATGAGCATCCTTGGCGAATATTTCCAGCCGGGATGCTTCTCCAGACCCGTGGCCGAGGCCGCAATTGCGGGAATATGCTCCATTCCCGCCTTTCGCAGGGCGCGGCGGATAAAACCCATATAATTCGACGCGCGACAGCCGCCGCCCGTCTGCGACATGACGACAGAGGTGTTATTTAGGTCATAATCGCCGCTTTGCAGGGCGCGAAGCAGCTGCCCAACCACGATAATTGCGGGATAACACGCGTCATTATTGGCATAACGCAGACCCAAATCCACGGCCTCGCGGTCTAGTGCCGGCATGACCTTGACATTATAGCCGGAGTGGCGGAATGCCGTTTCTATAAGCTCGAAGTGAATCGGTGCCATTTGCGGAACAATAATCGTGTGATTCTTTTTGTGTTCTTTCGTGAACAAGACCCGCTGCGGGCGCGGAGCGGGCTTACGCGGCACAATTCCCCGCTTTCTGCGCTCCTCCAGCGCGGCTATAAGCGAACGTATGCGAATTCGCGCCGCGCCTAGATTGTTGATTTCATCAATTTTTAGGCATGTATAAATTTTTTCCGCGCCCTCCAGAATTTCCTGCACCTCGTCGGTCGTAACCGCATCCAGCCCACAGCCGAAGGAATTCAGCTGAACCAGCTCTAAAAGCTTATGATTGGCGGCCAGCGTTGCGACAGAGTATAGACGCGAATGATACATCCATTGGTCCAGCACATTTAGCGGGCCATTTTTATGTGCATTTGAAAGATGCGACAACGAGTCCTCGGTGAAGACGCTGATGCCGAAATCTGCAATCATTTTGGGGATTCCGTGGTTAATTTCGGGGTCTATATGATAGGGGCGGCCCGCCAAAATTATGGCATATTTTCCTGAAGCTTCCACTCTTGCCAAAATTTCCTCGCCTTTTTTGCGAATGTCGGCGCGGGCGCGGGCGGCCTCGGCCAAGGCCGCGTCAAAGGCCATTCGCACGTCAATGACGGGAATGTCGCTAAAAACTTTTAGTAACTCATTTAAAACAGACTGTTCGCTATTAAAATTCAAGAAGGGATTGCGAAAATCTATACCTAAAGTTTGGATTTCGTCCACATTTGTGCGAATAACCTCGGGATAACTGACCACAATCGGGCAATTATAGCAATTTTGCGCCTCGGCAAATTCGCGCTTTTCATAGACAACAGAGGGGTAAAAAATCATGTCAACGCCTGCATTTATCAGCTCCATGGCATGTCCATGAACAAGTTTTGCGGGATAGCAAACCGACTCGGAAGGCATTGATTCCAAGCCTTTTTCATAGACGGCGCGCGAGGATTTTGGCGAGAGGACAACCGAATAGCCCAAATTGGTAAAAAATGTATGCCAAAACGGATAATTTTCGTAGAGATTCAGCGCGCGCACCAAACCAACCGTGCCGCGCGTCGCCTCGTCCGCCGTCAGCGACTTATAAGCGAACATTCTGTCATATTTATATTGATACAAATCATAACCACGCTCGACCTCGCTTTTGCCCTGCTTGCCAAGCGGTCGCTCGCAACGATTCCCGGAAATAAAGGTTCTGTCGCCCCCAAAATTATTCACGGTTAACATACAGTTATTCTCACAAAGTCCACAACGCCGCATAACCGAACTAACCTCCAGCGCATCCAATTGCTCCGAATTCAGCAAGGTACTCTGACCTCTGACCTCTGACCCCTGCTCTCTCGCAATAAGCGCCGCGCCAAAAGCCCCCATAAGCCCCGCAATATCAGGCCGCAAAGCCTGCGCCCCCGCCACGCGCTCAAAGGCGCGCAATACGGAATTATTGTAGAAAGTTCCGCCCTGCACCACAATTTTTTCGCCCATTTCCGCCGGGTCTGTGATTTTAATGACCTTTTGAAAGGTATTTTTAATCACGGCATAGCTTAAACCCGCGGAAATATCGGCAACTTCAGCCCCCTCCTTCTGCGCCTGCTTCACACGGCTATTCATAAAAACCGTGCAACGAGAACCAAGGTCGATAGGATTTTCGGCAAAAAGCGCGATTTCGGCGAATTCGGGGATTTCCATATTCAGGGATTTTGCAAAAGTTTCGATAAAAGAGCCACAGCCCGCCGAGCAGGCCTCATTCAGCAAAACATTGTCAATTACGCCATTTTTAATGCGCATACATTTCATGTCCTGCCCGCCAATGTCGAGAATATAGTCAACTTCCGGTTCGAAAAAAGCGGCGGCCTTGTAATGCGCAACGGTTTCAATTTCGCCATAGTCGATACTTAGAGCAGCACGAGAAAGATACTCTCCATAGCCCGTGGCACATGCGCCGCCAACGACGGCCTCTGCGGGCATAAGCTCATAAATCTCCTTCAAGGCCGCAATAATCACCTTTAGCGGATTGCCCATATTCGCGCTATAGTAAGAATGTAAAAGTTCGCCGGACTCGGAAATTACCGCCAGCTTGGTCGTGGTTGAACCCGCGTCAATCCCGATATAGATTTTGCCACTATATGTATTAAAATCGCGGCGAGGGAGAGTAGCTTTTGCGTGGCGCGCAATGAATTCGTCCAATTCCTTTTGCGAGGTGAAAAGCGGCTCCATGCGCGCAATTTCGTGGGTTATCGTCTTATTCGTCTTTAAATTATGTAAAAGTTGTCCAAAAGTAAATTTTTTGCCCTCGGCGGAGAGCGCAGCCCCCTTTGCGGCGAAAAGATGGGAATTGTCGGGGATTACAATATTTTCCGGTTGCAAATTTAGGGAAGCGACAAAACGCTGCCGAAGTTCCGGCAGGAAATGCAGCGGCCCGCCAAGGAAGGCGACATTTCCACGAATTGGCTTGCCCTGCGCCAGCCCCGAAATGGTCTGGCTGGCCACGGCCTGGAAAATCGACGCCGCAAGGTCTTCACGCGCCGCACCCTCGTTAATCAGCGGCTGAATGTCGGACTTCGCAAACACGCCGCAACGCGCGGCAATGGGATGAATGGTCTTATGCCCCGCCGCAAGGTCGTTTAGGCCGCTTGCGTCCGTCTGCAACAGGGCGGCCATCTGGTCTATAAAAGAGCCGGTTCCGCCCGCGCAGATGCCGTTCATGCGCTGTTCAACGCCGCCCGTAAAATAGATGATTTTCGCGTCCTCGCCGCCAATTTCAATGGCCACGTCGGTATGGGGCGCGACGACTTCCAGAGCCAGCGTCGCCGCGACAACCTCCTGCACGAATGGCACGCCAATCCATTCCGAAATTGTAAGCCCGCCCGAACCCGTAATTTGCGCGTTAAACTCCGCCTCGCTAAAATTTTCTAAACCGAGAGTAAATAAATCCTTCAGCGTGGCTTGAATGTCGGAAAAATGTCGCTCATAGCGCGAAAAAACCAGCTCGTTGTTGCTGTCAATTATTGTTAATTTTACCGTGGTCGAACCAATATCGATTCCTAATCTCAAATTCTTCATTCGTACCTCCTAGTATTTAGAAAAATCGCAGAATATCGTGATAAGCGACGATTACGAATAGACCCATCAGCAGCACAAAGCCGATGAGATTAATCATTCCCTGACGCTCCGGCGGAATGGGCTTGCGCCGAATTCCCTCAATGGCCAAAAATACCATATGCGCGCCATCCAGAGCGGGAATGGGCAACAAATTCATCATGCCAAGCGTTGCCGACAGAATGGCCGTCCATTGCATAAGCGTCCAAAATGCGGGCCCCACGCCGCCGCCCTCGGCCTCCAAAACATAGGTAACATCGCCGCCAACCGTGCCGACAATGCCAATTGGCCCCATGATTTCATCAAAATTAAAGCCATAGCGAATTAGGCGGCCAAGCCCCGTAAGAGTGGCGCGAATGTAGAAATCAACGGTATTTGCGCCCACGGCAAAATTTTCGAAAAAGCCCATGCGCCGCCAGCCGGGCGCGTCTTGATAGCCTTCGGGGGCATTGGCAAAAGTTCCCACAGACACGCCAAAACTTATGCCAAGCAACCAGCGATTTTCTTCGGCGCGATACATTGGGTTAAGCGTGAAGTCAAGCCGCTGTCCGTCGCGATTTACGCGAATGTCAATGGGTCTGCCATCCGCGCTTAGCATGGCAAAATTCACATCGCCGCGCGTGGCAATTCTGCGGCCATTTACGCGAATTACGCGGTCGCCTTCCAAAAGCCCGGCGGCCTGCGCGGGCGAATTTTCGGGAAAGGACATGATATAGCGGTCTTGTTGGACATTAAACATGGAAATGAGAATGGCCAAAACCAGCGCGAAAAGGAAATTCGCGATGCCGCCGCCCAAAATGACCAACATTCGCCATGGCACGGACTTTGAGTTGAAAGAGCGGGGGTCGGGTTCTGCGCCCTCCTCCTTGTCCTCGTCGCCAAGCATACGGCATGAGCCGCCGATTGGGAAGAGTTTAAGGGAATACATTGTTTCGCCGCGCGTGAATTTCAGCAGGCGCGGGCCCATGCCAATGGAAAATTCTACCACGCGGATGCCCGCCTTGCGCGCCGCCAAATAATGCCCCAATTCGTGGACAAAAATTATCATTCCAAATACCAAAATCGCAAAGAATATAAACAATTTTAACCCCTTTCCGCATAGGCCTTGGCCCATGCCTCAACTTTTAGTATATTTTCTATATTAAGCTCGTCTTCTTGATTATATGCCGATAATGCGGATTCTATAATCCGCGCTATATCTAAAAATTTAATTTGCCTGTCCAAAAAACGCGCAACAGCCGCCTCGTTTGCGGAATTTAGTACCGTGGGGTATAGTCCCCCCTTTGCCAATGCTTCATAGGCCAGTCCTAGACATGGAAAATTTTTGAAATCGGGCGGCTCGAAGGTGAGAGTGTTGTGAATGGCGAAATTTAGGCGATTAAAGGGATTTGATACGCGCGCAGGATGGGTTAGGGCATATTGTATGGCCGGGCGCATATCGGGCGCGCCAAGCTGCGCCAGAATTTGGCCGTCGGCAAATTCCACCATGGAATGAATTATGGACTGCGGATGCACCAAAACCTCAATTTGCGAGGGTTTAAGCCCGAAAAGATGGTACGCCTCAATCACCTCCAGCCCCTTATTCATCAATGTGGCCGAATCCACGGAAATTTTCGCGCCCATTGACCAATTTGGGTGCTTCAAAGCCTGTTCGGGCGTAATCTCCCCCATTTCCGCCAAAGTTCGCCCTCGAAACGGCCCGCCTGAGGCGGTTATATGAATCTTAGTGGGGGGATTCCCGCTTTCGCGGGAATGACGGGAGGATTGCAAACATTGGAAAATGGCAGAATGTTCACTATCAATGGGAATAATTTCAACCCCACGAGATTTTGCCAACGGCATTATGATTTCACCACCACAAACCAGCACCTCCTTATTGGCCAGCGCAAGCCGCTTACCCGCCTCCAATGCCGCAATTGTGGGCAAAAAGCCGACATTTCCCATAAGGGCATTGACGACAATATCGGCTTCGGGCAGGCTTGCGGCCTGTTTTAGGCCGTCCATGCCCGTTGCGACTTCGCAAATGCCGCCAATTCGGCGTTTAAGCTCCAAGGCGGCGGCCTCGTCGAAGGCCACGGCCAAATTCGGGCGAAATTGCCGAATTTGCGCCTCAAGCAAGTCCACGCTTGAATGAGCCGCAAGTGCTGTCGCGCTATATCCCAAATTTTCCAAAGCTTCCAAAGTCTGCCGACCAATGGAGCCGGTAGAGCCTAAAATGCTGATATTCATGGCATCACCCTCACAATCTCGTATCCTGCTTCTTCAAGCAGGGCAATAATCGAACCTTCGTGCAGGAAATGCGCCGCCCCTGCCGTAAAGAACACCTTTTTGCCCTCGGCCATAAATTCACGGGCGCGGGCGGTCATGCCAATGTCGCGCTGCACCAGCAGGGCATCGTAAAATTCGACCCAAAGTTCTTCGTCAATTGCATCCCTCGTTCTTTCCATATATGCCCAAACCCCTGCTCCATCGCCCCGTTGCCACGCGTCCATAAGACGAGCACCGCTTTGTGCGGCTTCTTCAAAATCCAGCGCCATTTCCAGCAAAGCAATTTGCAAAGGCATCGAAAAACCTGCAAGAACATCTGTTTGCAATGCTATGGATTCAATTTCCAAAATATTCATGCCCCGCATCATCGCATATTGTTCCAAAAGCATATCAATGCCATATCTCGTAAACATCCCGACCCTCTCAAGGGCAAAATACTCTAAACTCATAGCCGCCATTCCGGGCTTTGTCGTCAAAATCCCCCGACCATGCAGGTAATGCTCGTCCTTAACAGCCATCAAATTGTCAAAAAGTTCCTCGCTTATGTCATAAGAAATATCTCTTCCGTCTGTATATCTGAATCGCGCGCTATGATATGTCGCTTCATCTAAATTCTCTAATATGCTAATCTCCAAAGCCAGGTAATCGCTTCTTCCAAGGGCATCCATTATAAATTGGGGCAAGGGATGCGCATCCGCCCTTGCGGCGTGGATTGTGCCGAAAAGATACATTGTTTGCCCTGCTGGAGAGGTTGCGCGCCACAACAGCGGGGCGTAGTCGGCCCAGCGGTCTGGGGTTGGTTCGGTAGGTAGCGGTTGCGGCGCGGGGGTTGTTGTGGCGGGTGGGGTTGTGGGTTCGTAGGGGATGGTTTCATTCCTGCCGCCGCAGGCCGTTAGTATTAGCAAAATTGCTAAAATTAGGATTTTTTTCATGTCATCACCCTCACAATCTCGTATCCCGCTTCTTCAAGCAGGGCTATAATCGACCTATCGTGCAGGAAGTGCAGCATACCCGCCGCGAAAAATACTTTTTTGCCTTCGGCCATAAGCTCACGTGCGCGCCCTGCCATCAAAATATCGCGTTCTATTAGGGCGGCTTCGCTAAATTCCGCCGGCAAAACGGCGGTAACAGCGGCGGTGATTTCCATAATCGCCTGCCCATCGCCTCTTACCCACGATTCATAAAGTTCCCGTGTAGTTTGCACATTCCAATTAAAATTAATCACAGCGTCATGCAGCAGCAAAACCTGCAATTCCATTGACATTCCCGCGCCCGATTCCTGTTGCTCCAAAAAGGGATTGGCCTCCAAAATATCGATTTCCCGAAGCAGAGCCTCCCTGAAAAAGTGCATATCTACGCCATGTCTGTGGTATAACCCGGCCTGCTCCGTCGTAATTGTCGTAAAGGCGGAATACCACACGAAGGGCGTGTAATTGTCAAAATTATCAATGCCGCGCAAAGGATTTCTGTGGCCGTCCAGCAAAGCCCGCGCTTTTGCGTGTAATTCCTCGCCAATATCGTCTGCAACGGTTCTGCCGTCTGTATATCTGTGAAGGGCAAGGCCGTCATCAAAATCCGCGGTTTGGTTGCGTGGGTCAATTTCCAGCATTAGATAGTCGCTTCTATGAAATGCGTCCATAATAAAGTCGGGCAGTGGGTATAAATCCGCCCTTGCGGCGTGGAATGTGCCGAAAAGATACATCGTTTGGCCTGTTGGCGAGGTTGCGCGCCATAGAAGCGGGGCGTAATTCGCCCAACGGTCGGGGGTTGGGGTGGGTTGCGGTGTGGGCGCGGGGGTTGTTGTGGCGGGTGGGGTTGTGGGTTCTGTGGGTTCGTAGGGGGTTTCATTCCTGCCGCCGCAGGCCGTTAGTATTAGCAAAATTGCCAAAATCAAGAATTTTTTCATGGTTTACCTCCTTCTCATGCCGTCATTCCGCGCTTGAGCGGAATCCCCCCGTTTGTTCATCCATG
>JAITMQ010000069.1 GCA_031277225.1 Clostridiales bacterium
TACCGTGAATATCAACAGAGGCACGGCAACGCAACAGACCACGCAACAACAAACGCTGACAATAACCGCCACGCCTTACGACCCCTCAATTCAAGCCAATATCGACATAACCAACGCCAGAATCGCCATAGAAGCCGCGACTTTTAGCGCAACTCAAGCAAATGTCGGGGATACAACCCAAGCTCGCGCGTCCGTTCAAGCCGTTTTAGACGGCCTCAATCTCCACGGCACAACAACGGAAATCATTGACAACACATTCACCCCCGCAACAGCAGGAACAGCCACCGACCCAACAGGCACGAACGGCAGCTTCACATTCACCATAAACATAAATCGCACCGGCGGCACACAACAAACCACGCCACAAAGAACGCTTACGATTTACGCCACGCCTTACACCCCCCCACCAATCACAAATGTGGCGGAGCTTATTGCCGCGCTTCAAAATGCCAGCGCGGGGGATATAGTATCCATGACGCAATCTCTCACAATTGGGGTAGGCGATATGATTCCCGTGTCCAATGGGGTTATATTGTTCATTCCGCCCGGAATAACCTTAAGCGGCACAGCCACAGCTCCCGACAATTTCAATCCGGGCGGCATTGGGATAATTGGTAACAATTCCTCTATAATAGGAAATGCAAACAATTTCTTTAACTTTGGCGGCAATGCCGTTGCACCGCCTTTGTACGGCACAATCAACTTGCCCATGGGCGGCGGCCTGGTCGACATCTATATGTGGGATGCAACAATACAAGCGGACGGGGGATGGATGCAAGCCCTCATTGACAATGCTCAAGCTCCGGGGATTCTTAACGATGGCGGTAGCCTTAGATTGCTTGTGAATATTGACATCGGCGAAAACACAACGATTGCCGCAGGGCAGCATTTAACGCTTGCAAATGGCGCAACTTTTAGGGTTGGTGGATTTATGAACACCGCTTTAACCGTTTCGGGTACGCTAAATATTTTGGCGGGCGGCGGAGTTGTCGGTTCGAGCGATTCGGATTCATCAATTAACCTGCCGCTCGGCGGCCAAATCACCTTCGCCGACACAGCAAACCGCAATTTCTTCGATGCATCCGGAAATTTAATTGCGGGAGATATAGACGGCCCTGCGGAATTTGTTTGGAATATTGCAAACAGCCGCTGGCAGCCGCCGCCAAGCCCCGACGATATAGCCATAACGAATGCAAGGGCTGCCATTGAGGGCGCAACTTTCACCGCAACTCAAGCGAATGTTGGCGATATTGCCCAAGCTCGCGTGGCTATTCAAGCTGTTTTGGACGGGCTTGACCTTTATGGCACGACTGCGGAGATTGTTAACGGCATATTCACGGCCGCTACAGCGGGAACTGCGACCGACCCGGCCGGAACGGATGGAAGCTTCACATTCACCGTGAATATCAACAGAGGCACGGGAACACAGCAAATCACCAATCAACTAACCCTAACCATCACCGCCACCCCCTACGACCCCTCAATCCAAGCCAATATCGACATAACCAATGCCAGAATCGCCATTCAAGGCGCAACTTTCACCGCAAGCCAAGCTAATGTCGGGAATATAGACCAAGCGCGTACGGCTGTGCAAGCCATTTTAGACGGGCTTAATCTTCACGGCACAACAACGGAGATTGTTAACGGCGGTTTCGCCACCGCCACCGCAGGAACGGCCGCCATGCCAAATGGCATAGATGGCAGTTTTGGCTTTAGTGTCGAAATAGATAAAACCGCAGGAACACAACAAACCACAAATAACCTATACTTAATCATAAACGCCACACGATTCACCGACGACGACTTTATCACGGGCGCAAGGGAATTTTTGGAAGAAATGCTCGAATTACTTCATGACCCAAGCCAAGCCGAGGTGGGCAATGCTACGCAAGCGGCCGAGTGGGTTCAAGATTTCTTGGACGACCCCGATGTGGCTACGCCGCTTGATGATAGTTATGGCGTAACCGTAACCCTTGTGCCGGGAGCATTTGTTCCGCCTACGGCGGGAACGGCGATGTTTCCTAATGGTATGAACGGCAGTTTTACCTTTACAGTAAATGTCAACCGAGGCACGGGAACACAACAAACCACGTCGCAGATTATGATGTTCATCATCGCCACGCCATATAACCCCGACAACACTGCCATCACAAATGCAAGGGTATTTTTGGAAGAGGCGATTGATGACTTTCTTCATGACCCAAGCCAAGCCGAGGTGGACAATGCTACGCAAGCGGCCGAGTGGGTTCAAGACTTCTTGGACGACCCCGATGTGGCTACGCCGCTTGATGATAGTTATGGCGTAACCGTAACCCTTGTGCCGGGAGCATTTGTTCCGCCTACGGCGGGAACGGTAACCGACCCGTCCGGAATGAATGGTAGTTTTACATTTACCATAGAAATCAGCAGAGGCACGGGTACAACGCAGACTACGAATCCATTCACCCTAACCATCTACGCCAGGCCCTTTGACCTTCACAGTGCGCTTTTATCAGGCGATGTAACCCTGTCGGCTAATCTTACTATAGAATCGGGCGTAAACATTCCGCTTGGCAGAACGCTGACAATAGCCCCAACTGCAACGCTTACCATGGCGGGTTCGGCTTGGTTGAATGTTCAAGGCAATTTAGTTGTCAACGGAACCCTCAATTCCCCCACGGGAACAGACATTCAAAGCGGTGCTGCTGACAGCGTTATAACCGTTAACGGTACATTTAATGCCGTCAACCTGTCCGTTGCCGAATTGATTATTAATGCTGCGGGAACTCTTGACCTTAACGGCGGCAGGTTGTGGAGTGCAACGGGCAGCAACACAATCACACTTAACGGCGGCCGAATCACCGGGCGCGAAAATCAAAACTTGTTTGATACCGACGGCACAACGCCCATTACAGGCGATATTACAGGCAACTACATTTTTGAATTTGTGGCCGGAGTCGGCTGGGTGCGGCAGATGCCGCTAACCATTGCCGGAATCGAGGCCGAATTCGCCGCCGGGCGGGATGTAACCCTAACCTCGGACTTTACTTTAGGCCCATATGTTTTGGACATTCCGGACGGGCGCACTCTAACCATAGGCAACGATGCCATTTTTACCCTCGAAGCTTCGTCTAGGCTGAATGTGCATGGTGCATTTGTGGTTAATGGGCAGGTGGCCTCCCTTCTTGGCGCATATGACGCTATACAAGGCGACGGCATGATAACCATTCGAGGCCCGGTAGAAGTTACCGGCTTGCGAAGTGGGGGGCTGGTGGTGATAGAGGAGTTAGGCTCGCTTGCAACTTTTGACCGTGAGATTATAGTCAACCATCTGACCATTCACGGAAACCTTCACCTTAACGGTATGCCATTGCTGGGTCATGCGGGCGGCGGCGATAGGCTTGAGATTAGGGGCGGCGAAATCTTTGGCTTTGAAAATGTGGATTTTCTTGACGAAACCGGAAACTTCGCCTTCGACGGCTCCCTGTCAGGCAATCTAACTTTCGAATTTCATCCCATCCCGGCCAGCTGGTGGTATTTGCAGGATTAAACAAATGTAGGAGGATATTTGATGAAATTTAAATTTGAATGGGACAAAAAGAAAAACAAAGCCAATATACTGAAGCATAAAATTTCGTTCGAGGAAGCCGAAACGGTTTTTGATGACGAAAATGCCAGGTATTTGTATGACGAGCGACATTCCGGGGATGAGGAGCGATTCCACATTATAGGGGAAGATGCGCATTTCCGAGAATTAGCGGTTTGTCATTGTTATCGCGGCGAAAATGATGAGATAATCCGGATTATTTCTGCAAGGAAGGCAACAAAACTTGAAATTGATTATTATTATAGGAGGATTGAGCTATGAACACAGGATTTACTATTGATGAGCTGGAAAGAAGTGTCAAAAATCCATTCTATGAGAAATTGAACAGAAAAGCGGTTGTTTCAATTCGGCATGAAGATTATGAGGTTTTTTCGGAAGCCGCAAAGCTAAATGGTGAGCGGGTTACGGCCGAGGATATTATGAGGCGTTGTTTAGCGGATTATGCAAAAATCCTTAAAGAACACGCTTAATAAGAAATGGAGGAATTTATGAAAAAGACTAAACGCTGGCAGGCTATAATCAGCGCGGCATTGGCTGCCGTGCTGATTGCGCTGTTTGCCTTTAACACCCTGTCGTTTTTAGAGCTTAGGCTCAGCGACACCGTTTTTCAGCGGCCCACGCGGGCGCGCACGGATATTGTGGTCATCGGCATTGACGACCATGCCTTGGATACCTTCGGGCGTTTTCAAGATTGGGGGCGCGATTTATTTGCAGAGGCCATAAATATCTTGAATTCAGACCCCGAGGGCTATAAACCCGCCGTCATCCTTCTCGATATTTTGTTCACCGAACATGGCGCAGACCCGGCGGCGGACGCCGCGCTGGTTGAAGCCGCAGAATTTGGCGGCAATGTGATTACGGGCGGCGAATTGCGCTATGGGCTGGACCGCTATCTTAATTTTGGCGTGATGGACGTGCGCCTGCCATTTCCCGAACTTGCGGCGGTTTCTGCATATGGCATGGTGAATGGTTCTATTGACACGGACGGAAATGTGCGCCACGCTCTTTTATGGGACGAATTTCAGGGGCAAAGCTATTATAGCTTCGCCGCACAGGTCTATTATATGATAAATGGCCGCCATGCCGACTTTGTGCTGGAAAACCACGAAATGTACCTGGCCTATGCCGGCCTGCCCGGCGAATTTTTCCAGATGTCCTTTGCGGACTTGTTCGAGGATTGGTTTGACCCGCTGTTTTTCGAGGACGCAATTGTGCTTATCGGCGCGTTTACAACGGCCATGATGGATATGTATTTTACGCCAATGTCGGCCCATGTGCAGATGAATGGGGTGGAAATTCACGCAAATGCCATTCAAGCCCTGCTGGACGGCAATTATAAGCTGCATGTGCCTTATAGCCTGCAATGGGTTGGCTATATCGCGGCAATCCTAATCTCTTTAGGCGCGGCATGGTTTTTGCGCCTGCGCGGCGCGCTAATCGTCAGCATAATTGTCGCAGCCGCACATATGGCACTATCCATTTGGCTATTCTCCATAGGCTGGGTCAATATCGTGCTATACCCCCTCGTCGCAATCGCCTCTGTCTATCTTTTCAAAGTAATTTTCAGCTATGTCGTCGCCGTTATCGAAAAGCAAAAGGTGCGCGGAATTTTCATGAAATATGTTGACCCAAAACTTGTTGACCGCCTTATCGCCACGGGCGAGGCGGATTCTAACGAAGTTGGCGCAACGCGCGACATTGCGGTGATTTTCGTGGATGTGCGCGGATTTACGCCCATGACGGAGGCTCTAAAAGACACGCCGGAAACCGTCGTTGAGATTCTAAACGAATATCTCGAACTTACGTCCGGCTCTGTGTTTAACAATGGCGGCAGCGTCGATAAATTCATCGGCGACGCGACAATGGCTTTATTTAACGGCTTTGTGCCGCTTGCGGACTATGAATATAAGGCCGTTAAGGCGGCATGGGACATGGTTGAAGGTGCGGCAGAGGTCAATGCCTCCATCAAGGAGAAATATGGCGTGGACGTGGGCTTTGGAATTGGCGTAAATTGCGGCCTGGCGATTGTGGGCAATTTGGGGCCGTCCTTCCGCAAGGATTTTACGGCCATCGGAGATACCATAAACACGGCGGCGCGCCTGGAATCGAGTGCAGAGCGTTCGCAGGTGCTTATAAGCAAAGAAGTGCGCGACAGGCTTGGCGAGCGTATAAAAGCGCGCTCTGTAGGCGAATTGCCGCTGAAAGGCAAGACTGAAAAATTGGAAATTTTTGCGGTTGAGGCGGTTATTTAGAAGAGGTCAGAGGTCAGAGGTCAGAGGTCAGAAAAACCGGATTTTGATGCTTTCTGACATCTGGCATCTGAAAGCCGCGAAGCGGCATCTGACATCTATATTTAGGAGGGTTTTTATGAATTTGGCATTATTGAGCAAGATGTCCTCGCGCAAGGAATTTGCCAAGGACGAGGTGATTATTTGGGACGGGGACATTATGGGCAATGAGATGTATATCATTTTGCAGGGTTCTGTCTCCGTGTATAAAAATTACAAAGAGCCGAATGAAATTAGGCTGCGAACCATGCATCCCGGCGCGTTTTTTGGCGAAATGACCCTGTTTTTGCATAAACAGCGCACAGCCACCGTTGTGGCCCTAGAGCCGACGATTGTGCTGGTGATTAATCGCATGAATGCATATGAATTCTTCGAGCAACAGCCCGAGGCCTCCGCAAAACTTGCGGCCACGCTCTATGAGCGTTTGGAAAATGTTAACAAAAATGGTGGAATCGCCGACGACCTTTCACCATTTTTGCCAAAAGAATATGAAAAATATGATTGGTCGACGGTTAATTTTGCGGGAAAAAACCCGGAGGAATCCTATAAAGTCATTCAAGTCCTTTGCGAGGCCTTGGACAAAATCAATAATGTTGCCGTGCGGCAAAAGGCGCTTGCAGACTTTTTTCCGGCATGGCATAAAAAAATGTATTCTATTAATATTGAGCCGCCAAAGTCCGAGCTGCTCTACGAAAAATGGCAGAAATGCCCAATTTGTGAGCAGGAAATTACCGTAACCCTGCCAAAGCAAAGCAAGCTTAAGACGCTTAGGGTTGACAGGGATTTTCGCACGCATTATGAGGGCATTGAGGTTGTATTTTACGATGTGATAACCTGCCCCGAATGTCATTATAGCGATTTTTGGAATAAATTCCCGAATTCCGTTTTGCAAAGATTCCGCGAAAATATTCGGGAAATTCGCCCATATAAGGAAGTTCTCGGCCTTAATCCGGGTGCGGAAAAGGATATTAACGACGTTTTTGCGGGTCTGTACTTGGTCATAAAATGTGCGCCGCTGTTCTCGCGAGAGCCGTATATGGCGCAATCGCGCGCTTGGCTTAGATTGCATTGGCTTTATGAAGATTGCAAGGACGCAACCATGTCAAAATTTGCCATGCAACAGGCCCTGCATTGCTATCTATTTGCATATGAAAAGGCGGAATTGTCCGCAGAGGCCCTGCAACAGCTTTGCATAACAATTGGCGAGCTAAGCTTTAAACTTAATGACATTCCGACGGCTAAGCAATTTTTGCTTAAGGCGCGGTCAAATAAAGGCGGCAAGGACGCAATGGTGCGCCAGGCCGCCGACAGGCTTATGGACATTCGCGAAATGGAAAAAAGGGGGAGTTGAATGAAAATTAAAATTTACGGAAGCCGTGGCACTCTGCCGTTTTTTAGCAGGGAAAACCTGATTTACGGCGGCAATACCTCTTGTGTTCGCATTGAAACAAGGGGCAGGACAATTTTGCTGGACGGCGGCACGGGTCTTGTGCAATATTCGCTGGAAAATAAGGGAAAGGCGGGGCTTGAATGTGATATTTTGCTGACCCATTTGCATTTTGACCATATTTTTGGATTTTTGGGCCTTTCGCAACTTTTTGACAAGAGCAATAAAATCCGCATTTTCACGAAATCGAGAGGGGGGGCACCCCTTGCCGAACAGATTTTCGGCGCATTTGTGCCCCCCTATTGGCCGATTCCGTTTTCGGAATTTATCACGGCGGAATATGTCGAAATCCTTGAAGATACGGCGTTTTTTATCGAGCCCGAAATTAAAATCACGCCCTTTAAGGCCGAGCATCCCGACGACACCACCGTTTTTCGCATAGATTCGGATAAATCGGTCGTATATCTCATGGACTATGAGGTTGACAAAACCGTGCGTTATGACGATTTGGTTCGTTTTTGCGAAAATGCGGATTTGATTATTTTTGACGCCGCCTATTTGCCCGAGGATTATCCCGCAAAAAAGGGCTGGGGTCATTCCACTTATGAAACGGCCCTCGCCCTTGCAAAAGATTCCAATTGTAAAAAAATGGTGCTTTCGCATTTTTCGCACGAATACAACGATTCGGTCATAGAATCCATAAAAACCCATATCAAAACGCCGGACAACAAAATCCTGCCGGGTTATGACGGCATGGAAATTGAGCTATAGGGCGTGTGAACAAATTGCCTAAGCCCTATCGATTTGAGATGACTTCTAACAGCCCGGCATTAAGCTTAGGGACTATTCTAGCCACATTGCCGACAATCCCAATATCCGCAACATCGAAGATGGGCGCGGCGGGGTCTTTGTTTATGGCTATGGTTAGGGCGGATTCTTCCATGCCGGCCGTATGCTGAACAGCCCCCGAAATTCCCGCCGCTATATAGAGGTCCGGCCGCACGGTTTTGCCTGTTTGGCCGACTTGCGCGGCTTTTTCGGCATGTCCCGCGTCCACGGCCGCGCGCGAGGCGGCCAGCTCGCCGCCCAAAATTTCCGCCAGCCTGCGCAAATCCGAAAAATCGCCGCCCATGCCGCGGCCGCCGGAAATCAGCACATTGGCCTTAGTTATATCCACAGCCTCTTTGCTAATTTTAGTCGTTTCCAAAATCTCAATATTAGCGTCTGCGGCCTCGAAGCTTATGTCAAGCCGCGCAACTTCGCCATTTCGCGCCGCAGGCTCGGCGGCCAGCATAACCCCCGGACGAACCGTCGCCATTTGCGGCCTATGATTCGGGCAGACGATTGTCGCCATAAGATTGCCGCCAAAGGCCGGGCGCGTCATGAGCAATTCGCCCGTTTCCGCGTCAATCTCAAGGAAGGTGCAATCCGCCGTCAGCCCCGTTTTTATGCGCGCGGCTATGCGCGGGCCCAAATCGCGCCCGATATAAGTTGCGCCAATCAGCACAATTTCGGGATTCTCCTGCCGAATGGCCGCACAGGCGGCCTTGGCATAGGGTTCGGTCATATATTGCGCCAAAATTTCGTCGTCGGCAAAAATTACCTTATCCGCGCCATGGTCAACAAGCGTCCGCGCCAAACCCTCAATTTTATGCCCCAAAAGCAGGGCGACAACGCGGTTGTCGGTCGCCAATTCCCGCGCCTTGCCGATTAATTCTAAGGAAACTTTGTGCAGAATACCGTCCCGCTGTTCGCAAATTATTAATATCATATCAGGCCGCCCTCCTTTAGCTTATTTACAATAATTTCCACAGCCTCATCCTCTGAAACCTCATGCACAATCCCTTGCCCCTTCGCCGCCTTCGGATAGGATTTGCGCACCTGCGTCGGTGAGCCCTTAAGCCCTATGTCGCCTTCGTCAACAAAGCCCTTTAAATCCTCAAAAGTCAGCATATCCACGGTTTTTTCATCATAGGCGGCAACAATTCCCGCCACGGTCATATAGCGCGGCGCGCCTGCCCCGGAAATTGCGGTAATCAAGCATGGAGCTTTCACCTTAACCTTTTGCCGACAATCTTCAAACAGTCTTTCCACCACAAAGGCGTTTTCGCCGCAGACTTTCTCGACATTATGCGCATAGGTAGCTTGGGGAATTCCGAGATGTTCCGCAATCTGCGGCCCAACCTGCGCCGTGTCCCCGTCTATGGCTTGGCGGCCCGTTATAATCAAATCAAAGCCGAGCTTTTGAATTGCCCCCGCCAGCGTTTTGGACGTGGCCCAGGTGTCTGCGCCGCCAAAGGCGCGGTCGCTCACCAAAAAGGCCGCATCACAGCCCATTGCAAGAGCTTCGCGCAGGGCGACATCGGCTTGGGGCGGGCCCATGCTGAGAGCCGTTATATGGAAGCCATGGGCATCTTTTAGCGCGAGTGCCGCCTCCAGCCCGCATAAGTCGTCGGGATTTATAATCGAAGGCACGCCCTCGCGAATCAGCGTTCCCTTAATGGGGTCAATCCGCACTTCATTTGTGTCGGGCACCTGCTTTATACAAACAATAATTTTCATTTCGACCTCCTAATTCCCTAAATTTAGTAATTCCAGCCTTAGAGTACCCCGAAAAAATTCCCAATCCCCGCCTTGATAAATTGGTGAACCAAAGTCTATATAGATAAAATCCTCATCCGCCGCCATTGCATAAAATCCAATTCCCCAATAGAGCGAGGGTTTTTCTATATGCCCTAAAATATGCCAGCTCTGCCCCTCGTCTTTGCTATAAAAAATCGCAGCGGGAACTTCGTAGCCCGCATAGGACAAAAAGGCGGCATAGACCACATTATCAACCATTACCATATCATAGCTTGGGCCATAAAATGGATAGGGCAAAACCAGGGCGGCTTCCATTTGGGTGCTTTGGCGGTTATAGCGGGCAATACCCATCCAAGGGCCGCCGTCTAAACCCCATAAAATGTGATTTTCAAAGGCTATGGCGGCGGTGGGCTGAAAGCCGTAAACAACGGTTTCCCAACTGCCCCCCATATCCGCAGAGCGCATGATTCGGGCATTTGCCCCATCACCAACGGACTGGTATACAATTCCGTCGTCCGTGATAAGGGTCTTGTGCTTGTGATAATTATAAATCGGGGGCGGCTCATAGATCAGCTCCCAATTTTCTCCAAAATCATGAGAGCGGTAAATTCTGCGGGCATTGTTCCCAAGCTGTTTAAAGCCATATTCTGACACAAGCATATAGCCATTTTGCGAGGCAATGCTCCACCACACGGCCGCACCCGACTGCAGGTTAAGGACATGGCGGAAATTTTGGCCGCCATCGTCGGATTTAAAGAGTTGCCCTGTGCCAATTTCAGCCCAGCGGTCTTCGCTTGTGGACACAAAAATATTGCCAAAACCATCAGCATAGATGGCTTGAATGTTATGATTGAAAGAATATGCAAAAACCCAGCTATCCCCTTGGTCATAAGATTTATGCAGACTTGTTGTTCCAAATTCTCTGGCCCACAAAACGCTGTCCGCCGCCTCCATAACGATTATTCCGGGACGCAAAAGGGTATATCCCACCGAAAAATCCCTAAAATTATCTATGGGCTCAAAAGGAGTGGGGGATGCATTCCCGGCGCAGGCGGCCAAGACCAAAGAAAGCACAAGAATAAATCCGTAAAACAGCCTTTTCATTGAAGCCTCCCCTCTAATTCACTTTCATTCCGGCGGAAATTACCATTTTTTGAACCTCGCTTGTACCTTCGTAAATTTCCGTGATTTTCGCGTCGCGCATCATGCGCTCAATTGCATATTCGCGAATATAGCCATAGCCGCCGTGAAGCTGCAAACAGCGGCGCGTAATATCCGAAGCGGCCTCGGAGGCGAAAAGTTTGGCCATGGCGGCCTGGCTTCCATATCGCTGCCTCTCGTCCTTCATGCAGGCGGCGCGATAGGTTAAAAGGCGCGCGGCATCCGCCTTGGTCTGCATGTCCGCAAGCTCGAATTGCGTGTTTTGGAATTGCGAAATGCGCTTGCCAAATTGTTTGCGTTCGCGCACATATTCGACGGTTGCATCAATCGCGCCCTGCGCAATGCCCAGCGCCTGCGCCGCAATGCCGATTCGCCCGCCGTCCAGCGTCTGCATGGCAACTTTAAAGCCCTGCCCCTCGCTTCCCAGAAGGTTTTCCTTGGGAACAACGCAATTTTCCATAATAAGCTCGCAGGTTAAAGAGCCGCGAATTCCCATTTTTTTCTCGATTTTGCCAATGGAAAAGCCGGGGAAGTCCTTTTCGACGATAAAGGCCGAAAGGCCGCGCGTTCCCTTGGTTTTGTCGGTCATGGCGGTGATAATATAGACATGGGCGGCATCGGCATTTGTGATAAATATTTTAGTGCCATTTAGTATATAATTGTCGCCGTCAAGCACGGCCTTGGTCTGTTGCATTCCCGCGTCCGTTCCCGCGCCCGCCTCTGTAAGGCCGAATGCGCCCAGCCATTCGCCGCTGAGTAATTTCGGCAGGTATTTTTGCTTTTGTTCCTCAGTTCCGGCCTCAAAAATCGGGGCGGCGCAAAGGCTTGAATGTGCCGAAACTATGACCCCTGTCGTTGCGCAGGCCTTTGACAATTCCTCGACACAAAGGGCATAGGCCAGATTGTCCGCCCCGCCGCCGCCATATTCTTTAGGGAATGCAATGCCCAAAAAGCCCGCCGCGCCGAGCTTTTTAACGGTTTCATAAGGGAATTCCTCGGCCTCGTCAACCCAGGCCGCCAGCGGCTTTACTTCCTTCTCGGCGAATCGCCTAAATAATTCCTGTAGCAGGAGGTGCTTTTTCGATAGATTAAAGTTCATAATTCCTCCTTATAGTCCTTCAAATTTCGCGTTAACAAAGCCCAGAATAAGGCTTGCAAAAAGCGTAGGTTTCTCATACATAGAGGCATGGCCGCAACCCGGCAAAAACACCAATTCCGCCCCGTTTATGCCCTCTTGCACAGCCTTTTGGTCGGATTGGGGCGTCAATGGGTCATATTCCGCCGCGACAACCAGGGTTTTGGCGGCAATTTTGCCCAACTTGTCCGTTATGTCATAATTGTCGGCCGATACCGTCAGCCGCACCAAGGCCTGCATAAAATCTTGATTGGTGAAGACCTGGTTCGTAAGAAAATTTTGCCGCACAGCCACCCATTCGGGATTATTATTGTAAAATTCGGGCGAATAGATGACGGGTATGGATGTGTTGTAAAAGGCGTGGGGGTCGCTTGCGGCGGCAATCCAGCTTTTGCCGACATCGCGCAGCCATGCGCCCGTCTTGGGCGCGGCATGAAAGGCAACCAGCCGAGTAACCATTTCGGGATAAATTGCGGCAAAATTTAGGGCGATATTGCCGCCATAGGACACGCCCGCCAAGCTCACTTTAGCAAGGCCAAGATGGTCAAGAAGCCCCTTTAATGCCTTGATTTGCACGGTTTGGTCATATTCCTGCCCGACGAGCTTGTCGGACTGGCCTTGGTCAAAAAAATCCATTAAAATCAGCCGATTATTTGCCGACAGCGCGGGAATAAACATATGCCAGCTTAAAGTTGACATCATGATGCCGTTTAGCAGGACAATTGGCGCGCCCTCGCCATGGACTTCATAATGTATCTTTTTGTTATCGAACTCAAAAAACGCCATAGACTTGCCTCCTTTAGTATTTGCCGGGGGTGGGTTAAATGTACAGCAATTCTCTTGCCTGCGCGGTCAGCTCCTCGCGGAAATTCGGATGGGCAATCGCAATAAGACGATTTGCCCGCTCTCTCACATTTGTGCCGCGCAACGCCGCCACGCCATATTCCGTAACCACAAAATCAACATCATTTCGCGAAAGGGACACAATCGCCCCCGGCTTAAGCGTGGGCACAATCTTAGAAACCTCATGCCTCTCGCCATCCGCGCCGCGCACATTCGCCGTGGAATGAAGCGCGATAAAGGACTTGCCATTTTTTGACTTTTGCGCGCCGATAACCGTGTCGGCCTGCCCGCCCGTGCCGCTAAATTGAACGGTTCCGAGCGATTCAGAGCAACATTGCCCCGTCAAATCAATCTCAATAGTGGTATTTATCGAAATTTGATTGTCGTTTTTCGCGATAATTGCGGGGTCGTTGACATAATTGCCGTCCAAAATCAAAACCGACGGGTTGTCATGCACAAAATCGTATAATTCCGCATTGCCCAGCACAAAAGTCGCGACGATTTTGCCGGGATAAAAATTCTTGCGGCCGCCTGTGGCAACCCCAAGTTTAGCCAACTTCATAAGGCCGCTACCCAGCATTTCCGTATGAATTCCCAAATCCTTCTTCCCTGCAAGCCCTTCGGCAACCGCATTGGGAATTCCGCCAATACCAAGCTGCAAGCAGTCGCCGTCATTGATATATTGCGTGATAAATTCGCTGATAATCCTGTCTTTTTCGCCCGTGGCCACGTCGGGAATTTCCGGCGGCGCATAATCGGCTTCGACAAGATAATCCGCCTGCGAATAATGGATTTCAACATCGCCAAAAGTTCGCGGAAAATTTGGATTAATTTCCAGAATCACAATATCGGCGGCATTTATCATGCGCTTTTCATAGGTATTGCTTAGCGAAAGCGACATAAAGCCATGCCTGTCCGGCATGGAGGCAGCACCCACATAGATATTGGGTTTAATGTGAAAAAGCCGCTTCGCGCCCGCTAAATGCAGATGATTCGGCACAAAAGATATATTGCCGTTTTTGTGCGCGGCGCGCAAAGCGGGGCTGTAGAACCAGCCGTCAATATTAAAACTGTCCTTAAATTCTGCATCCATAAACCGCCCCGCCGACATTGGCAGGCAATTTGTAATCGTTACATTGCGCACGTCGCCCGCAATGCTGTGCAGATTCTCCATAAAGTCCCGGCCTTCGCATGAGCCAAGGCCGGTTACAATATGGAAGTTGGACTTTACAAGCGCAAGGGCTTGTTTAATGTCAATAATTTTGCTTTCATACATTATCTAATCCTCGCATTAATATCCGTCAAGGTTTCTACGGGGCGATGCGGCGCCCATTCGGGGGCTTCCATGTCCACAACCGCGCGCAGAAGTGCCAATGCAGTCGTTCCTGTTCTCAAGCCATCTCTAAAGACCATGTCGCCGCCCATGGGCAAATTGACCGTGATGGTTTCTAAGGCTTCGGTAAGGCCTTCCCAAGTGATATTATTCGCGGGAGTTGCGCGCAGACCCTGCACAAATGTGCTGGCGGCAACCCAGCCCGCCATGGCAAATGTGTTTACGGCAAAATCTTCATGAACGCCGGCAACAAAAGTCCAATAATCCTCAACAAACATGGCCTCGGGAGGGTCTGTTGCGGGATTAAAGTTGGGATTAATAAGGTCAAGCCAGGCCGTTGTATAGACGGGGAAGCTTGCCCCTGCACCCAAATAATCCGCCGCAAAGCCCAAAATTTCGGTGGGGGATGCGCTGATATAGGATGTAAACACGGGCACATTCAGTCCCTGCGCCACAAGGGCATTTACAACGATGGCAAAGCTGTTTTGCAAAGTTGCAACAATAACCACGTCAACATTTTCCGCATACATTGTAAGTGCGGCAACGGCGGCACTTCCCGCGTCGGCGGGCGTAACCTGCGCCTCTGTAAGCACAACGCCTGCGCCCATGTCGGCAATTTGCGCTCTCGCACCCTGAACAAGGTCATGCCCCGCCTCGTCATTGCTGAAGATTATGCCGATATTGCGGGCATTGTGCTCATCAATGGCGCGCGCCACAAGCACTTGTCCTTCGGGTCTAAACAGCGGCTGAACGGGGAAAAGCCTTTGGCCCGTTTCGGGCGTATTGGCATTGTCCATAAACAGCTCGCTTATGCCCGCCGCAAAATAAACAACGGGAATTCCTGTTTCCTTCAGCATTGGAAGGGTTGCGCCAATTGTCGGCGTGCCAAAATGCCCGACAATGGCGAAAACTTGGTCGTCATGGATAAGCGACTCTGTAAAGGCAAGGCCTGTTGGCGCGTCAAAGGTGTCGTCGTGGTGAACAAAGCGAATTTCTCTGCCATGAACGCCGCCTGCGGCATTAACAATGGCAAGATATGAACGCATACCTTCGACAAAAGGCACTCCAACGCCGGCTAAAGCACCCGACACGGCGGCCGTATTGCCGATATAGATGGCATCATCCGTAACGCCTTGGACAGTTCCCGTTTCTCTGCGGCAGCCCGCAAATACACCCACGGCCAAAATCGCGACCATGGCTAAAGCTAGAATTTTTCCTGTTTTTTTCATTTTATTTCCTCCTCATTTTTGCCCAAGTATGCATCAATCAACTTGGGGTCTTTTATTAGTTCCGCCGCCTTGCCCTGCATTATGACCGCACCAAGCTCCATAACATAGGCATAGTCGGCAATTTTTAACGCCCCAAGGGCATTTTGTTCAACCATAAGCACGGTTGTGCCGTCATTGCGAATTTGCTCGACAATTTCAAAGATTTGCTTGACAATAAGAGGGGCAAGGCCCAGCGAAGGCTCATCCAAAATCAGCATTTTGGGGCTGCCCATAAGCGCGCGCCCCATGGCCAACATCTGCTGTTCGCCGCCCGAAAGGGTTTGGCCAATTTGTTTGCCGCGCTCTTTCAAAAAGGGAAAATAGCTGTAAACCCGCTCAAAATTGGCGGCAATCTCCGCCTTATTTTTGACGGTAAACGCCCCCGTGCGCAAATTTTCCTCCACGGTTAAATCGCGGAAAATCTGCCGCCCTTCAGGCACGCTTAAAAGCCCTTTTTTCGTAATCTTATTGGAAATCAAGCCCATGATTTTGTCGCCAAAAAAGCGCATTTCGCCCGTTGCGGAAACAGCGCCCGAAATGGCCTTAAGTACAGAGGATTTGCCCGCGCCATTGGCCCCCAAAAGCGCAACCAGGCCGCCCGACGCAACCTCCAAATCAATCCCCTTCACCGCCGTAACATAACCATATTTCACCGTCAAACCCTTAATATCCAATGCATTCGCCATTCTACACCTCCTCGGTTTTGCCCAAATAGGCTTCTTGGACATCCGGATGCGATTTTATCTCGTCGGGAGTGCCGATTGCCAGCAGCTTTCCGAAGTTTATGGCGCAAATTCTGTCGCACATTTTTGAAACAAAATTCATATCGTGCTCTATAAGCAAAATGCCGCAATTAAGCGTTTTCGTAACCTTTTTGATTATGTCCATAAGCCCCGCCGTTTCAACATCGTTTAGCCCCGCCGCGGGTTCGTCCAAAATAATCAGCTTTGGGGACATCATAAGCGTTCGGCCAAGCTCTAACTTTTTTTGATGCCCATAGGGTTGCATAACCGCAAGCTGATTCTTTATATGCGACAATTCCAGCATTTCAAGCACTTCTTCGGCGCGCCCGCGAAGCGCGCGCTCTTCATTTTTGGCCTTGGGCAGGCGCAAAATTTGTGAAACAATGCCGGTTTCAAAGGCAATATGCGCGCCAACCAAAAGATTGTCTATGACGGACAGGCTGGCAACAAGTTCCACATTTTGGAAAGTTCGCACCAGGCCATGCCCAATAATTTGATGCGGCTTAAGCCCAACCAAATTCATCATGCCCTGCTTTTTGGAATTAAACATAATCGTTCCGGCATCGGGGCGATAAAATTGTGTGATACAATTAAATGCCGTGGTTTTTCCCGCGCCATTCGGGCCGATAATGCCGTAAATTTCGCGCTCATTCATCTCGAAACTAAGATTATCCACGGCCTTAAGGCCGCCAAAGGCAATGGACAGTCCGTCAACTTTTAATAATACACTCATGCCGCCTCACCCCCTTTTTTG
>JAITMQ010000086.1 GCA_031277225.1 Clostridiales bacterium
GTGGTGCCGCTGCTTCATGAGGATGCCCTAAGAACACTCGTTCGCTTTGATTCAAATCCGGAGCAGGCAGGCGCGACAATAACGGGCACTTTCCAAAGAATATCGGAACTTTTTCACTAGGGCGCGCTAAAATAACAATTCTGCAGAATTTTCGTGCATTTTCGTGCCTTTCGTGGTTAAAAGCTTAAACCCCGAAAGGCACGAAGGCCACGAAAATGGGGCTATATTTTGACAATACTCCCAAATTTTGAAACCACGAGCCTTCAGGCGTTACTTTAGCCGCCGTTTAGGCGGCACTCTCCGGCAGGATAAGAAAAGGGAAAGATTATGAGCATAAGATGGAAATTGATTATAATTAGCATAGCTTTAGTGTTTTTGGTGATGTTGGCTACGGGGACATTTATTATTTATGCCCTGCGGCTTAATGCGGCCTCGGACGCGGCGGACGAACTTGGCCACATAGCCTTTGACATTCGCCTGAATGTCATCGACGACGCGCGCCGCACGGCCGGCAATATTGACCTGTCAGACTCCGCAAGCCGCCAGGAATTCGAAGACCTGTTTGAGGCACTTTTTAACAATATAGTGGCGGGGCGAATGCCCGTCGGCACAGAGGCCTATATTTTAGGCAATCATCCCCATCCGCAACAAATCCACCCCCATGGCCACGACGAGGCCATCTTTAACACAGCCGTCAATTCCGCCCTGAGAGGGATTCCCTATTTCGCCCCCTTCCGCTTTTATCCCGACCAAATGGGCAACGAAATACGCTGGTTTGTCTATGCCCATCCCGTTTTTTTAATCGACGACGAAATTCCCGACTATGTAATCTATTTGCGCATGTCGGCAGAAGATTTTCTGCTGGGCCTTGAAGGCACGACAACAATTATTATCTTTGGCGGCCTTATCGCCCTGGGTGCGGCAACCCTGCTGTCCGTGGCCTTTTCCATACCGCTAACCAAAAATTTGCTATTTCTTAATAAGCAGATTTTAAGCTATAAAATCGGCGACGAGCCTATAAAGCTTTTGGGTTCAAAAGACGAGGCGGGGCAGTTGGCCGAGGGCTTTAATACAATGAGTCAAGACCTCAATAAAACCGTTGCAACAATTTCAAATGAGAAAAATAAAATGGAAATTGTTATGTATAATATGACGGATGGGGTGCTGGCTTACGACGCTTCGGGGGTTTTAATTCACTCGAATTATACCTGTGAAGAACTCTTGGGCCTTGACAATATTCGCGCGCTTTCCATGGAGGAATTGTTTAAGATTTTGGACATTGAAATGCCCGCCGCAGGCAATTTGGACAGCATAGAGGACACAATTATCGGCCGCGGCGAAAAATTTATAAATGCCAGCTTTAATACCTATAAGGACGAGGGCGGCCAAATTCAAGGGATTGTTATCGTTTTCCAGGATATTACAAAGCATATGCGGCTGGACAATATGCGCAAAGAATTCGTTGCCAATGTTTCCCATGAATTGCGCACGCCGCTGACCACGATTAAGGGCTATGCCGAAACCCTTTTGGAGGGTGCGGCCGAAAATCCCCAATTTAGGGACGAATTTTTGGAAATTATTAATAGCGAGGCCGACCGAATGACCGCCATAATTCGCGACCTTTTGGAATTGTCCCGCTTTGACGACAGACGAATGGAATTTGACCCGGCGATTGACGATTTGGTGGCTTTGGCCCATGCAAATGTTCAAAATCACAAGATAAATGCCGAAAAACACGGCAAGGAAATCACATTTATAAGCGACATCAAGGAAGCGCCGATTTTAATGGATTCGGCGCGCATAAATCAGGTATTTAACAATATAATCTCGAATTCGCTGCGCTATAGCCAGGCGGGCGCGGCAATTCAAGTGAGCATAGCCGAGCGCGCGCAATATTATATGGTCTATATCAGCGACGACGGCATAGGCATACCCAAAGAGGATTTGCGCATGATTTTTGAGCGGTTTTATAGGGTTGACAAGACGCGAAGCCGCGAACTTGGCGGAACGGGGCTTGGGCTGTCGATTGCGAAGGAGATTATGGAGGCGCATGGCGGGCGAATTCACGCGGCAAGCGAGCTGAATGTCGGCACGACAATGACGCTGAGATTCCCGAAAATTGAGGAGGAAGACGAAATTGAACTTTATTAAAATGCATGGTTGCGGCAATGATTATATCTATTTTGATTGCATGGCGGGCGAGGCGATTGACCCGCATAAGCTTGACCTTTTCCGCCTTTGCGACAGGCATAAGGGAATAGGCGGCGACGGGATTGTGCTGATTCTGCCGTCGATGCGGGCGCATGGCCGCATGAAAATGTTTAATGCCGATGGCAGCGAGGGTATGATGTGCGGAAATGCTATTCGTTGTGTGGCCAAATTCCTGCACATGGAGGGCTATGCTCCCTCGAAGATGCGGATTGAAACTGCTAGTGGAATTAAGCATGTGGAACTTCTGGATGGGGGCTTTGCTGCACGGGTAGACATGGGTCGCGCGGAAATTTCACCTGAAATTACGCTAAACGGCTATTCGGCTAGGCCTGTGGATATGGGGAATCCGCATATTGTGATATTTTTGGACGAGATTGAGAATTTGGATTTGGAGGAAATCGGCCCGACTTTTGAACGCCATGAGCTATTTCCGGGCGGGGTAAATACCGAATTCGTACAGGTTTTGAATAGAAACCACCTGAAGATGCGAGTTTGGGAGCGAGGCAGCGGCGAAACCCTTGCCTGCGGCACGGGCGCGTGTGCCGCCGCCGCCGCCGCCGTGCTAAAGGGATATTGCGACCCCGAAGCCGACATAACCGTGGATTTGCGGGGCGGAAGCTTGATTATAAATTATAGCGAAAATACCGTCTTTATGACGGGCGAGGCCGTGAAAGTTTACGAAGGAGTGATTTCATGAAGAATGAATTGATTTTGGTGCTGGATTTTGGGGGCTATCATAGGGAGCTTGTGGCGCGAATTGTGCGCGGTTGCGGGGTTTATTCCGAAATTCGCCCGGGGGGAATTTCTGTCGAGCGAATTAAGGAAATTGCGCCCATGGGCATAATTTTCGCGGGCGCTCCGCCTGCGGATGTGGCGGATTTTCACGTTCCTGCGCTTGTTGTGGCTGATAAGGCGCAAATAAATCCCGAAACCATTCGCAAATTTGCCCTAGAAACCTGTGGCGCAAAAGGCGACTATAGCCTCGAAGGGTATTTGGAGCAAAAAGTCGCCCAAATTCGCGAAGCCGTGGGCGAGCAACGGGTTTTGCTTGCATTATCCGGCGGGGTCGATTCTTCCGTATGCGCGGCACTGCTTTCCCGCGCCATAGGCAGCCGCCTAAGTTGCATTTTCGTTGACCACGGTTTTATGCGCCTGGGCGAAGCCGAAGCCATTGGCGAGGCCTTTGGCGGGCAGGAGCTGAATTTCGTCAGCGTGGACGCTTCCGAACGTTTTCTGTCGAAGCTTGTCGACATCTCAGACCCGGAAACCAAGCGCAAGATAATCGGGCATGAGTTTATCGCAGTCTTCGAAGAAGAAGCGAAAAAGCTCGGCGACATCCCGTTTTTTGCGCAGGGCACAATTTATGCAGATATTGTCGAAAGCGGCGGCGAATATGGCGCGCTGGTTAAAAGCCACCACAATGTGGGCGGCCTGCCCGAAAAACTGGGCTTTGAGCAGGTGATAGAGCCGCTTTCGGGGCTGTTTAAGGACGAGGTGCGCCAGCTTGGTTCTCTGCTCGGTCTGCCCGCGCAAATCGTCGGCCGCCAGCCCTTTCCGGGGCCGGGGCTTGCCATTCGCGTAATTGGGCCCGTAACCCGCGAAAAACTCGACATTCTTCGCGCCGCCGACCATATTGTAACCACCGAAATTGAGGCCGGTGTGAACCCGCTTCCCGCCCAATATTTCTGCGTCTTGACAAATACGCCGTCGGTTGGCGTAAAAAATCATGTCCGAACCTATGACCCCGTAATCGCAATTCGCGCCGTAAATACGGGCGATTTTATGACAGCAAGCTATTGTCCCATTCCGCATGAAGTGCTGGCGCGAATGGCCGCGCGGATTACGGGGGAAATTGGCGGAATAAGTCGTGTTGTCTATGACATAACGTCCAAGCCGCCGGGGACGGTTGAATGGGAATAGAATCCGACCCTGCGGGCCGGAATTATGAATTATGAATTATGAATTATGAATTGCGTTCGAAAGCGTGAGGCTTCGGGCTTTTCATTCAACATTCTTTGCTTAGTCGCAATCCACCTAAGCTAGGG
>JAITMQ010000119.1 GCA_031277225.1 Clostridiales bacterium
ACATTGGAAGTGTCAAAACTTGATAAATCAAGGCTTGTAAGTGAGTTTGCACCCTCAAACATCCTGCTCATATTAGTAACATTTGAAGTATCAAAGCTTGATAAATCAAGGCTTGTAAGTGAGCTTGCACCCCTAAACATCCACATCATATTAACAACACTCGAAGCATCCAGCCGCCCTAAGCTCTCAATTTCGGTAAGCTGATTAAAGTTCATAAATAACCCGCTGAGACTTGACCCTGCAATTACATCCCCTTCAAACACAGCCCGCTGCGCCATCGAGGCATATGCGGCCAAAGGATTTGTTGGCAGCGTGGTCAGCGTCCCTTCGCTTATATAAAGTGTATTCGTATTTGTATCGAATCTTGTTGTTATCGGCGACATTGTGGAATCTATCCAAACCGCCGTTACGGTTACGGCTTGGTTTGGCATGGTGAAACTCGTGCTAACAGCATTTGCGTCCGCGAAAGCCACAGCAGGGCTTGATGTCCAGCCGTTGAAAGTGTAGCCCGCGCGCGTGCCCGCGCTTATGCTCACATTCGCGCCCGCGGCAAAATTGCCGCCGCCACTCGCGCCCGTTGCGCCTGTGCTTACTACGGTTACGGCATATTCACTTGGCCCAACGGAATCCGGAATCCAATTGGCCGTAACCGCCACGGCTTGGTTTGGCATGGCAAAACTCGTGCTAACAGCATTTGCATTCGCGAAAGCCACAGCAGGAACGGACGACCAATTGCCGAAAACATAACCCGCAGGCGGCGTTGGCGCGGAAACGCTAACCGTCGCGCCCTGCGCAAAACTGCCTATATTCGTGCCGTTTACCGTTACGGCGAAGGTTGGCGTTGTTTCGGGAATCCAATTCGCCGTAAGCGTAACAGGCGCGTTTGGCATTATGAAAGTCGTGTTGGCGGCGTTAACATCGGCGAAAGTTACGGCGGGGGATGATGTCCAGCCGTTAAAAGTATACCCCGCCCTTGTGCCTGCGAAGATGTTGACGGTTGTGCCGGGGTTGCGGCCTCCGCCGCCTGTCGCTCCTGTTGCACCCTCGCTTATCAATGTTATCGTGGGTCGCCAGTGCTCCACCATAGCGAAGACATCACGTGCCGGCATAGTGAAATACATAATATTACCAGGAGGTGGGAACGAAGGGTTGAGAGAGGAAGAAAACGCCCAGACAGCAATCTCCCACCCCGGCCTATAACCGGCATACAAATAAACAATCTCCCCCGGATAATAACTTCCACCACCGGTAGCGCCAATCGCGCCCTCGCTTGTGAAAGTTACGGTAAAAGGCGTTTGCGTCGGCGGCTCTGTCGACCAATTCGCCGTCAAAACCACGGGATTATTCGGCATGGTGAAGCTTGTATCCGCGCTTGCGGCATTTGCAAAAGTTATTGAATTGACCGCCGTCCAGCCCGCGAAATAAAGACCCGCTCTTGTTCCCGCCGAAATTGAAACGGTTGTGCCGGGGGTTTGCATTTGCATATTTGGGGTTTGACCCGTTGCGGCGGGCGCGCCGCCGGGGCTGTTATTAATAGAAACGGGGAAGGGGTTGGTGGGCCCTGTTGGGGGTGGCGTTGTGGGGGGTGGTGTTGTGGGAGGCGGTGGAGGTGGTGGAGGCGGTAGCGGCGGCGGCGGAGGCAGGGTTGGCCCTTCGGGTTCGGGTTCGGTTTCGGGTTCGGTTCGTGGTGGCCTGGTTGGAGGCGGAGGGGGTGGTGGCGGATAGCGACGCACATAGTCGTCGTCAATTTCATCCAGAATTTCTTCAAGTTCCGCGTCTTCGTCAATGCGGCGCTCTTCTTGCTCATTCAGCCGCCTTTCGATATAGTCCGGCAGCCGCCGCAAATCTTCTTCGGTTATTGTGCCTTGCTCCAGAAGATATTGCGCATTTTCGCGCACGGCCACAAGGTCAAAAAGTTCCATTTGCGGAATTTCAAGATAGCGGCGCAAAACCGTATAATCTTGGAAGTCTGCAAAGTCTATATAGGGCATATTCAAAATGGATGCCCATTCGTGGAAAACGTCAAAAACAAGTATTGTTTCGCCTGCGGCCAGCGGGACTATATAATAGTCATCTTCATGGAAGATGGACAGGCCGTGAACCTCACCATTGCCCGCAAACATGGTTATCATCACAACATCGCCCGCGCCGCGAATCATTGAAAACATTGTGCCGCGGACGGTTAGGGCTGTGTTGCCTATGCGGGTTTCAAGGGTTTGTTCTGCCGCGCGCTCGCCTGCATGCACAAGGGCGGCACCGCTTTGAATTGAAAGGGCAAGGCGATTGCGATTTGTGCTTGAAACCGTAAGGCGGCTTTCTTGATCCATCAGCATGAGAGAATCCGTGTCCATGCGCAGGTATACAAAGGAGTCGCGGCCTGTTTCAAGCGTGTTTCCGGCGTTTAGGCGTTGATTGACGCGCGGGGTAAAACCGCGGCCATTTCTTGTCAGCGTGATGTCGTCGCCTTCAAGGGCGAAGATATTGATTACGCGCGCGGCCGGGTCTGCGGCGAAAACAATTGTGTTTGCGCCCAAAACCATGGAAAATGCGAGGATTATCGATATAATTTTTTTAAATATTTTATTCTTCATCTTCTTCGTCCTCCTCTATTTCAAAAATTTCCGCATCAAGGGGCAGGGCGCGAATCATATTATTGCCCGTGTCGGCTATGAAAAGCGTGTCCTCAAAGACATATACGCCCATGGGCAGATGGAAGGCGGCGGCCTCGGGAATGTCGTTTATATAGTCGGCATGGCCAACGCCCGCCAAGGTTATTGCGAATTTATAGCCATAGTCATCCGTTATAATTGCGCGGATTTTGTGATTGGCCGTGTCTGCAATAATCAGCTTGTCATTCCAAAAGGCAAGGCCCGTTGGCGTGTCGAACAAGGCATAGTCGGCGGGGCCGTCTGCAAAGCCGCCAATGGGTTCGTCGTCCCAATATCCGCCGTCATGCAGCCATTCCACATCTTCCGGCAAAATTATCCGACCGGAAAGTGTAGAAATCTCGCCGTCTTGTATCATGCGGATTTTATGATTGCCCGTGTCCGAAACGAAAATTACGCCCTCGGAATTTATGGCAATGCCTGTGGGATAATTGAAACCTTCGGCAATCGTACTAACTTCACCTTCGGTATCTATTTTGCGAACGGCATCATTTCCGGAATCCGTGATAAAAAGATTGCCGTCTTCGTCCATGGCAATGGATGTCGGGCGGTTAAATTCGGCCTCGTCAACATGGCCGTCTTTATGCCCCGCGCCATTGCCGCCCGCAAAGGTAAAGACATTTTCGCCGATTATTATGCGAATGGCGTGGTTTTGGCTGTCAACGATTAAAATGCGGCCCTCGCTGTCAATTATGCCGTCCGTTGGGCGGTTAAACAGGGCGTTTTCAAGCGGGCCGTCGCGATAGAATCCGCGCGGAAAGTTTTGATGGTCAATCATCAAAATATTTCCGGCAATCGTTTCGGTTTCTTTGCGAAAGCGGCGCGGCTCGCCCTCTTCGACGGGCTCATGCTCAATTTCGCAATCTTCCTCGCAATCCTCGTCGCATAAATCTTCGATAATGTCAACCCTGCGCAGAAGATTGTTAAAAGTGTCGACTACAAAAATTTCGCCGTCAGGCCCGCTAAAAATTGCGCGCGGCAAATTGAATTGCCCAAAAATGCCGTCATTTGCGCCATGGCTGCCCGTTCCGACAAATGTAAAGACAGCGATGAGCAAGCCTAATAAAAATTCTCTTAACATAATACCCCTCCTAATTTATGATTCCTGTCAGCGATAGGATTTCCACAGGCAATGCCTTGCCCTTCAGAGTTGCCTCGCCGACAAATTCCGCTTGTATGCGCCCTCGCAGCTCGTTAAAAACCTCGCGGCTTATAAGCACCTGCGAAGGCTCTGCCCTTGACTCCAGCCTGGCGGCGGTGTTTATTGTGTCGCCGATTGCCGTATAGTCTTTTCGATATGACGAACCAATATTGCCCACAACGGCCTCGCCGCAATGCACGCCGATTCCGAAGCCAATTTCAACGCCAAAACGCTCTTTGATTGCCTGATTTAAGTCGCCCGCAGTCTGAACCATTTCCCAGGCGGCCTTAACCGCCTTGAATGTATAGTCCTCTTGCGGCGCAAAGCCGTTAAAAAGCGCCATTGTGGCATCTCCTATGTATTTATCAATGCTTCCGCCATTTTCAAAAACCGTTTTTGACGTAAGCTCTAAATACTCATTTAAAATTTGAACCAAAAGCTCCGGCGACTCGCGAAGATTTTCGGTCATTGGCGTAAAGCCGCGCACATCCACAAAAAGCACGGCTATATGCTTTTGCACGCCAATTTTGTCCATGTCCGGTTCGCCTTTTTCGATAAGGGTGTCAACCAAGTCGGGGTCTACATATTTCTTAAAGATTGTGCGCAGGCGGGCCCTTTCCAGGACATGGAGAATATAGCCATAGACAAGCTGATATAAAAATACCACGCCCAAAGCCAAGGGCGGCGCAAGCATGGGCAGAAGATAACCTTGCTCATAGACATGCATTGCCGTGAAATAATAGGCAATGCCCAAGGCGGCAAAAACCGCAAGCACTATACGAATGTCAACAAATTCGGCAAAGGCCATGCCAAGCACCAAAAAGGCCGCAATTATCAGCGCGCCAACCCATGCGGGCGCATATTGCTTAAAAACGCCGTCAAGTATCATCTGCAAAATATTGGCATGAATTTCCACGCCAAACATATCAATGCTGTGGTCGATAGGCACGGTGTGATTATCCATCATGCCTATGGCATATGGGCCTATAATCACTATTGCGCCATAAGTCCATGCGAGGTCAAAATCTTCACTGAAAATTTCGGCAAAGGACATATCGAAAAAATCGCCGGGCAGTCCGGGCAGGCTTACATAGCGTATATAGGTTTCGTTGCGCTGCCCCAAAAGTATATCGTAAGCGGGATAGCCCCAAAATTCTTTATATTTGTGCGCCAAGGCGACGGGGAAGGAATAAATTGTTTCGCCCGCAAAATCAAGTCTTAAGGGCGCATTGCGCACAACTCCGTCGCGGTCTGTAATCCCTTCGATAAAGCCATAGGACACATAGGGCAAAAGCGCCTCAAATGGGCGCATATGCCGAATTACGGAAAATTCCAGCCTTTGGTCTATATGACTAAAACCCATTTCGGCAGAAGAGGCCATAACCACATTGCCGCCCGATGTTGCGGCGGCAACCAATGCGGCATCGGCCTCTAAATTCAGTCCGCGCTCGCTATATAAAATGTCCACGCCGATAACGGCGGGGCGAAAATATTCGTCGCTGTTAAGGATATTTATGGCATCGGCCATAAGGCGTCTGTCCCATTGCCAAAAAGGCCCGAACATATCCAAAGCCTGCTGGTCAATCCCCACAACCAAAATATTGGGATGAAGACTGCCTGCCCGCTGAAATGCCGCGTCTTGCGCCCTGTGCTCAAGCATCCAAAAAGGCTGAAGCGCAAGGAAAATAAGCAATAAAACGGCCACAACGCCTATACTTACAAATCGTTTAATCATTTTGTTATACGGCTTATTCATATACTAAACTCCATGCCCTCGCGGGCAAAAATAAATTCCGTAACATCGCTGTTTTTAATTTCCGCCTTCCAATTGTCCAAATCTTCATCGCTGTACTCCTGCCCGAAATGGGTGAACAACATGCGCTTTGCGCCGCTTTTTTGCGCCAATTTAATGCCATCTTCAACCGTAGAATGTCCCCAGCCCTTGCGCGCGGGATAATCTTCTTTTGAATATGCCGCATCAAATACGACTAAATCGGCATTTGTGCAATATTCTACCAGGGCGGCATATTCCGCCTCGCCCATAAGCGGCATTTCGCTGTCCAGCAAATATACCAAGGTTTTTTCGCCGTCTGTTATGTGAAAACTTGCTGTTTTATCGGGATGCGCCGCCGCAAAGGGGGTTATGGTGGCAGGCCCCAATTCAAAGGGCGGCGCGCCCTCTTTAATTTCAATACATTCAACACAGCCAAAGGCCTCCATCGAAATGGGCCAAAAAGGCGGCCTGTAAATGCCGAAGACCTGTTCGACAAGGGGTCGCGCGTCGCGGGAATATGTAAATATTTGCATACCAACTTTTTGCCAGGCGGGCGCAAAAGCGGAAAGGCCGATAATATGGTCTAAATGCAGATGACTTAGCAATAATGCGGGCGGATGTGGCAAGCCCCGCGGATAATCGGGATATTTTCGCCTAAGCTCCTCTTGCAGCAGCAAAAGCCCGGAACCGGCATCAATTATCAAATCAAAATCATTAATTCCAACCGTCATACACACCGTGTTTCCGCCATATTTTGCAACCGCAGTCCGTGCAATTGCAATAGAACCCCGGCATCCAAAAATCTTAATCTTCATAGCTTTCTCCTATGTAAGCAATATTATTTTCTCGCAGGCGGCGGAATTTTGCCGCTGGTGTCTTTGATTCGTTGGCATAGGGCTCTTAACATGCGATAACCCATTTCGGGATAGTTTTCAAAAATTTCATAGGCATTTAGCTGGTCAATTTCAAGAATAATGCTCTCCTCGATGGTTACTACCGTAGCTGTGCGCGGCTCCAGCAGAAATAGCGACATTTCTCCAAAAAATTCTCCCACGCCAAGCTCTGCTATATTAACCTCGTTATACATGCGAAAATTCCGCAAAACGCGGACTTTGCCCTTTAGGACAATATACATGCTGTGGGGCAATTGCCCCCCTTCTTGGATAATAACCGTGCCCCGAGGATAATTCTTCGCCGAAGCAACGCCTTTAAGCTCCTCAACATTAATCATTTCGCCCCTCCAAAGTTAAATTGCCGCAAATACCAAACCGTCAAAACCTATACCTTTTGACAGCTACAATATTATATAAATTTTACCACAACAAAAACGAATTTGCAATACTTTTTTTATAACAATCTGCCTCAAATTCCCAAAAAAGTCTTCTGTCAAAAGGTATACCTTTTGACAGGCTTTATTACACGCAAAAAAGGGCAGAACGTTGATTTTGGATCAATATTCTGCCTTTTGATAAATGTATTCAATTTTGAAAAGGGATGCCGGTTTTACGCCAAAAGCTCCAAGGCGGATTGGGGGGCGTGGTTGGCTTGTGCTAGGATTGCCAGCGCGGTTTGTTGTAGTACATCGGCCTGCGCAAGGCGCATAATTTCGCGCGCCATGTCGGCATCGCGTATGCGCGATTCGGACGCGGAGAGGTTTTCGGCGGCAATATTGAGATTTTCGATGGTGAATTCAAGGCGATTCTGCATAGCGCCAAGGGCTGCGCGCTGGTCGCTGACAATGCCTATGGCCGCGTCAATATCGGGAAGAAATGCCGAAATTGCGGCACTATCGTCCTGCACAACGCCATTGCCGAGGGTCAAATCATCCGTAAGCAGGTCTGTTAAACCAAGCTCGGCCAAATTCATGGCCGAAATCCTAACATACATCCTATCGGGGGAATTTGGCCCAATTTGCAAATTAAGCGACCCGTCGCGCTCAAAAAGCTCGCGGATTGTAATCTCGCCGAAGCGGGTCGAAACTAAAGTGTCTGCAAGGCCGCCCAAAAACGCCTCGCCGTCGGTAGCATCTTCAAAGCCGTGGGAAATTATCCCTGTCCAGCTATTGCCTCTTGGTGTTGTAATGGTTGCGGGTATATTTACTGAATTTAAACGCCCCCAATCCCAAAAATTATCAAAAAACCCATCCCCATCTTCATCGGCAATTACGGTAACTCCGTCCCTTCCGATTACTTGAACATAATCACCGGGAAAAGCCTGTGTCCGTGCCCAAGTATTCAGCATTTCTCTGGCATTATAACTAGGCCCGGAACTTTCAAACCATCCATGCGCCCCAAGCCTTCCCCAGAGGTCGCCAAAATCGGGCGGCCTCGTATCTGCAAAGCCTGCCCAATATCCGGCTAAGCCTAGTGTTGGGTGCAGTTGACTATCCGAAGCAATTGCGCCAAAATACGTATTACCACCGTACAGGATATAGTCATTCAAAAGATTCTGAAAAAGCTGTTGACTTTCGGTAAGCGTTCCGCCCCATACTCCATGCAAATACTCCATAACAGCGTAGCCGCCTTCAAGTTCTAACTCATGCGTATTATAGCTCATAAGCAAACCCTCAAGCGCACCACCCGCCCCAAAAAGCCCGTCAGCGTCGCCATCGTTCAGAATAAAATCCCGCCCGGCATCGCTATTCAGCCAGTTTCTAAGCAAATTCGCCTGCGAATCGCTAAAATTTCCGCTTACATTTGCGGCGGGGTCTTCTGCAATATCGTCCAAGATTCCGCGAACATTCGCAATAGTCAAATTCGGCCTGTCAAGCGAGCCATCGAGGATATTTAGGGTATTAAAAGTCGCCTGTGTGGTAATTCTATCAATTTCTTCCAGAACATGGTTAATTTCGCCCTGCAAAAGCATTCTGTCGTCAATGGAATTAGTGTCATTTGCGGCCTGCACCACAAGTTCGCGCGCGCGGTGCAACATTTCGTGAATTGTCTGCAAATAACCCTCGGCGGTTTGCACAAGGCTTATGCCGTCAAGGGCGTTGCGGGCGGCTTGGTTCATGCCGCGAATTTGCGCGCGCATCCCTTCGGAAATGGCAAGACCCGCAGCATCGTCTGCCGCGGAATTTATGCGAAGCCCGCTTGAAAGGCGCGCGGAGGCATTGGCTTGAATATTGCCTACAAGTCCTAAATTTCGATGTGAATTAAGTGCGAGTACATTTGTGCGAATAATCATATTGTTTGCCATAATACCACCTTCCTATGGTTATGGGAGGCCGGGAGCGGCCGCCCCTATATCTCCTAATAAATCCAAAACCGACTGCGAAGCCTGATTGGCTTGCGCCAGAATTGCAATGCCCGTCTGTTGCAAAATATCCGCCTGCGCCAGGCGCATCATTTCGCGCGCCATGTCGGCATCGCGTATACGAGATTCGGATGCCGAAAGATTTTCGGCGGCAATGTCTTGATTTTCAATTGTAAATTCCAGGCGCGTTTGATATGCGCCAAAGGCCGTGCGAAGTGGATTAATTTCCTGCATTAAAGCGTCAATTTCCGCAAGTTCAAAGGCAGGGCCTTCGTCCAGAAGGTTTTGAATGTTGGCGACAAGCTCTCTAACGTCTATAGTGAGGCTGTGCGGGAAATCGGGGCCGGTTTGCAGCGCGACGCGGCGGGTAAAAAGCGGGTCGTTTGCGTCTGAAGCGTAGCCGCTGTAGCCGCTAAACATTCGGCCTGTATTTGCTTCCCTTACGAACCAAGGGTCGTTCCCTTCCATATGCGCCGCTAAAGCGTCGTTGATTACCGTGGATATAGCGTTTATCAGCAGCACTCGTTCATCATGTGTCAAAGTGCTTGTTCCCAAGGCATATTGAATGTAATAATAGCTCACATTTTGGTTATTAATTGCATCCCTAATCCATTGAGTGCTGGTAGGGGTATCGGGATAGCCCGTGGCGGCGTTAATCGCGTCATTAACGCCTTGATAAATTATCGGATAAACATTCACGCCATCGGCAAGCCGCCAGCCGGATGAAGCTATAGCGGATTCAACTTGAGGTACAAAATAAGAGGCGTGAACCATATTTCCTTGCCAAGTTGTACTATTCAAAAAATCAAAATCCAGCCCAATATCTCCTGTAGTAGGCGGAGTTATGCCACCCGGCCCGCCGCCGTTGCCGCCGCCATTACCCGGCCCACCGGGGCCACCCGGCCCTTCGCTTCCGCCATTGCCCCCGCCGGAATCGAAATCACCCCTACCGAACAAAAAGGTTCGGTTGAAGGTGGCCGTTTCCCAAATGCGCACAATTTCTTCATTAAGTTGCGAAATTTCGTTATTTGTGTTCGCCCTTTGGTCTTCATTATATGTATCATTTAATCTTTGGACAACCAATTCGCGCATACGCTGGGTCATTTCGGTTATTGTCTGCATATAGCCCTCGGCCGTTTGAATTACGCTTATGCCGTCTTGGGCATTGCGCCCGCCTTGGTTAAGCCCGCGAATTTGCGCGCGCATTCCCTCGGAAATTGCAAGACCCGCCGCGTCGTCGGCCGCGGAATTTATGCGAAGCCCGCTTGAAAGGCGCACGGAAGCAAGAGCTTGTTCATTGCCGACAAGCCCCAAATTGCGATGTGCGTTAAGAGCCATAACATTTGTGCGAATAATCGAGGCAGACATCCCATCATCCATCCTTACTTACAAAATATCCAGTTCAATTTTACCATATAAAGTATCAATTGTCAATAACAAATTTTCCCAAGCTGTGGCCAATCGCACTGACTACAAAAAATCCAAAACAGAAAAAGGCAACTCTCTCGATTTTGGGTTGCGGTTTTTGCGAAAATTCATCTTTGCCATGCCGAAGCGATTGTAAGC
>JAITMQ010000172.1 GCA_031277225.1 Clostridiales bacterium
CGGATTTATATCCATTGGCGCATGAAAAAATCGTAAACACTATGCTTGCGTCCATTGACGAAATTCTTGCAAGAAATCCCGACGCAGTAATCGTTTTGCAAGCCGACCATGGTTTGCATAGGGGGATTACTCAAGAATTCATGGTAGAAATCGGGGTTGAACATGATTATATAATGGAGATGGCATATTCGGTTTTCACAGCAATGCGCATCCCGGAAAGCCTCGGCGGGCTGGATGCCCCGGTCGCCCCCCTCAATGTTACAAGAGTGCTAGTAAACCGCTTCGTAGGCCAAAATTACAACATGGTCCCGGAACACCTAGCCCCGAGAAGGCATAGGTAGCAGGGCCTGTCGGCATCACCCCCTGCGCCTAATACTTCCCAAAATCCTGCCGCATAAAGGGTGCCGCCTGCCCGCCCTTAAGCGCCGCCTCATTGATTTTCTTCGCGCCCGACATTCTGCCCGCGTCCGTAACGCCCCTTCTCGCCTCGGTTGGCCTTAAATTCGTGGTTCGCGTGGGCGTGGGCGTATTGGCCTTTTCCGCCTTGTCCACCAAATCCGTAAGTGCCGTCCGAATCTTCGCGAAATCGGCGGGATATTCGCTTCTTGGGCGCGTGCCCGACGAGGCCGCCAAAACATCCAAATGCACCGAATTTACATTTTTGTCCAAGGCGGCGGCGGCATTATTAAATGCACCCTTAACCTTGGAAAAATCGCCGCGCGCGTCTTGTTTCAGGCGCGCGCCAAGCTCGCCTCTCCCAAGTTGAATCAAATTCTCCTCAAGATTTTGAAGTTGGGCCAAAACGGCCGTGCGCGCGCCATTCACCGATTCCGCCATTTTCTTCCAATCGCCCTCATATTTCCCAATTTCCGCCGCATTTTGAAAGCTTCCTTCTATGGTTGCTTGCGACAAATTTTTGACATCTTTTTGTATATTTTGCAAAACAATTGACAGACGCTCTAAAGCCCGCGAATAGGCCTTAGCAGGGCGAACTTTACCACTCATATTCACATCGCCCGCCACAAATTTTTCCACCAAAAAGACAATATCCCGAATTTCGTCGCCATATTCTCTGGCGATTCTTTCGGCTGTTTTGCCAATTTCGGCAAAAGCCGCGCCAAGCTCTGTCGGCGGCTCGATTCGCGCGCCCTCGCGCGCGGCCTGTGAAAGCAATTCTTCAACGAATTTTTTAAGCGCAAGCATGTCCGAAGAAATTTTGTTTATGGATTTGGCAATATCTCCTAATTCGCTATCGCCCATATTTTTAATTTCGGGAATATTCTCGCCCCGCGCCAGCTTGCTTGTCTGCGCGGCCAGGAATTTCGCAGGCTCGCAAACGGATTTACGCAGGGCAGCACCAAGGCTTGCCACAACAATAAGCACAGCCACGCCCACGAGAATCAGCACAATAATTGGCGCGCCAAATTCGCCATCCCAGACGAAAAAGACCGCCAAAGCCGCAAAAATGCCCACCAAAACGCCAATTCCCCCAAAAACCAAACCAAATTTGGAATCCAGCTTCATGTTTTTCATTTTGTGCCCTCCCTTAAATTCTCCAAAATGCCTTTGGCTAAAATTAAGTCAATCTCATATGTTATCTTAATATTACCGGGGCAGCCCGCCACAATCGCAGGCCGAATCCCCAATTTCTCCACCAGCTCACAATCGTCATTGCCGACAAATCCCGCCTCGCGCGCGGCTTCGTGCGCTTTGAGCAAAACGCTTATCCGGAAGGCTTGCGGCGTTTGCACCGCAAAAATTTTCTCGCGGGGCAGGGTTTCCAGAATTTGGCCGCCTTCGGCGAATTTCAGGGTGTCCGTGGCGGGAAAACCGACTGTTGCCGCGTTATGCTCTTTTGCGGCTGCCAAAACTTCTGCTACATCCATGGCTTGCACAAAGGGCCGCGCGCCGTCATGCACCAGGACTAAACCTTCTGCGGGGGCAAGTTGCAACAATGCCGCATAAACCGACTCTTGTCGGGTTTTGCCGCCGACGATTATTTCGCAACTTACGCCGAGCTTTGTTGCCAATTCGCGGCAAAACTCCATATACTCTTGTGGCGCAACCAGAATCAGCCGCTCCACAAGCTCATTTCGACCCAAAGCCAGCAGACTATGCGCCAAGACGGGTTTTCCGCCGAGTTGCGAAAATTGCTTGGGGACATTTCCGCCAAAACGCGAGCTGTTTCCGCCCGCGAGAATTATTGCAGAGCACAATGCGCCCACCTCCGTCCACTAAATATACCATAGAATATTCAACATTGCAAGTTGTTAATTATTGATTGAAAATTAGTTTCGGATATGGTACAATGTAAAAAAGGGGTGATAATGTGAATGAGATGATTCGCAAGCGCAAGTCCGTGCGCAAATATGACATGACAAAGCTGGACGAGGCCACGCTTAACAAAATTCGGGAGAAAATTGGCGCATTAGTGCCGCTATTCCCCGAAATTCGCTATTCAATCGAGATGACTGACAGCACAAAGGGGCTTTTTAATATCAAAGCACCGCATTATTTGGTTTTTGGAAGCGAGCAGGCCGAGGGTTTTGCGGAAAATATCGGCTTTATCGGGCAGCAATTGGACTTGTTTTTCTCCGAAATCGGCCTGGGCGCATGTTGGCTTGGCGCGGCAAAGCCTCAAGGAGAGGTCAATTCCGCCCTGCCCTTTGTGATTTGCATGTCCTTTGGCAGGCCCGCCGAGGAATTGCACCGCAATTTGGCGGATTTTAGGCGAAAGCCGCTTCATGAAATGAGCGAGGGGCAAGACCCCCGCCTGGAGGCCGCGCGCCTTGCGCCAAGCGGCATAAACGCCCAAAATTGGTATTTTATAGCCGAGGGCGGAAAAATCCATTGCTATCGCAAAAAGGCCGTTTTGGGCTTTATCAACAAAATGGGCTTTATCGACCTTGGAATCGCCATTTGGCATATCGCGTCGGAAAGCGAAAATTTCGCCTATACAAAAGAAGTAAATGCGCCCGAAAAAAAGGGCTATATCTATATGGGAACCGTAAAATAAAGAGCTTGGAGGAGATACAAATGAATATTTTGAGAGATTATTTAGAAGCGACGCAGGGGCGGCGGCTTAATGCGCAAATGCTGACTTTTGTGGCCAATATGGACGGGGTTGCGCGTGGAAATCCTGAAATTGCGCGCTCTATTGTGAAAGAGCTGGCCGACCAACGCAGCCATCTTAAGCTGATTGCCAGCGAGAATTTTTCCTCGCTGAATGTGCAGGCGGCGCTTGGGAATTTAATGACGGATAAATATGCCGAGGGTTCTGTTGGCAATCGTTATTATGCGGGCTGTGAAAATGTTGATGAAATCGAGGACATTGCGCGCAAGGAGGCCATGGCCTTGTTTGGAGCGGAACATGCCTATGTTCAGCCACATTCGGGTTCTGATGCCAATACCGTGGCCTTTTGGGCCATACTTCGGCAGCGCGTGCAGGTTCCGGCTCTCGAAGCGACAGGATATGACAATATCACGAAATTGCCCAAGGAAAAATGGGACGAAATTCGGCAGAAAATGGGCAATCAAAAGCTTTTGGGAATGGACTTGCTAAGCGGCGGCCATTTGACGCATGGCTATCGTCATAATGTTTCGGCGCAAATGTTTGACTGCTATTCATATCATGTTGACAAGGAAACGGGCTTGATAGACTACGAAGTAATCCGCAAAATGCTTCATGAGATTAAGCCATTGGTATTTTTAGTAGGGTTTTCAGCCTATACCCGCAATATTGACTATGAATTATGCCGCAAAATGGCCGACGAGGTTGGCGCAGTGCTTATGGTGGACATGGCGCATTTTGCGGGCTTGGTGGCGGGCGGCGCGCTTAAAGGCGTGAACAATCCCGTGCCATATGCCCATATTTGCACAACGACAACCCATAAAACCCTGCGCGGGCCGCGCGGCGGCATGGTGCTGTGCAAGGCCGAATTTGCGGACTTTGTGGACAGGGGCTGCCCCCATGTGCTTGGCGGGCCGTTGCCGCATGTTATGGCGGCGAAGGCTCTGGCCTTTAAAGAGGCGCAAAGCCCCGAATTTAAGGCCTATGCGCAAAATGTCATTGACAATGCGCGCGCACTTGCCGCAGGGCTTGAGGCCGCGGGAATCGCCACACAGACTGGCGGCACGGACAATCATATAGTGCTTGTAAATGTCGCAAATTTGGGGCTTACGGGTCGTCAGGCCGAAACCGCCCTGCGCGAGTGCGGCTTTACGCTAAACCGCAATGCCCTGCCCTATGATGCGCTTGGGCCTTGGTATACCAGCGGACTGCGCCTTGGCACGCCCGCGCTCACTTCGCTTGGCATGGGAATTGTCGAAATGGAGCAGATTGCGGCGATTTTGGCGCGGGTTCTCAAAAGTGTTAAGCCCGCCACAACAAAAAGCGGCGCGCCGAGTAAGGCGAAATATATTCTGGATGAGAATGTAAAATCCCTTGCGCGCAAGGAAATCCAGCTTTTATTGCATGAATTTGTACTTTATCCCGAAATAGATTTGGAGTTTTTTGATGGCTATTTTAATTGGTAATGATTGGGACGCCATTGTGGGTGGCGAGCAGGAAAAGCCCTATTATCGGGCTTTGCGGCAGTTTTTAAAGCGCGAATATTCGACGGCGACAATCTATCCCCCAATGGGGCAGATTTTCGCCGCCCTTGCGGCCACGCCCTATGAGGACGCAAAAGTCGTAATTTTGGGGCAAGACCCCTATATAAACCCCGGCGAGGCGCATGGAATGTCGTTTTCCGTCCTGCCGGGGGCGCGTATGCCGCCTTCGCTTCGCAATATCTTTAAAGAGCTGGCCGACGATTTGGGCTGTTTTATCCCGAATAATGGCTATTTAATGCCATGGGCGGCGCAGGGCGTTCTGCTTTTGAATACCGTGCTGACGGTGCGGGCGGGCGCGTCAAAATCCCACGAAAGGCAAGGTTGGGAGCAATTTACCGACCATATCATACATAATCTAAGCGGGCGCGAAAAGCCCTTGGTTTTCATGCTGTGGGGCAAGGCCGCCGAGGCCAAGCGCGGGCTGATTGCGCCGCATCACTTAACCCTAATCGCGCCGCATCCAAGCCCACTTGCGCGCGGCGGCTTCTTTGGTTGCAAACATTTCTCCAAAGCCAATAACTTCCTAAAAGAAGCCGACCAAAGCCCAATAGACTGGCAAATTCCGAATCTTTAGCCAATAAACAGCTGCATTATCGGGACTGCTATTGCGGGCAGGGTGGCCATGGTGAAGTTGAAGACGAGATGCGCGCCTATGGCGAACCAGATATTTTTGCCGACCAGGTAAATTAGGCCGAGAAATGCGCCGGCGAACATATATGGGATGGTTTGCACTATGTTGCCGCCGAAATTCATTGCATGAATGAGCCCGAAAAGGACGGCCGAAATTATAAACAAACTCAAAGCGAGAATTTTATTATTTTTGTGTTTAAAAAATAGGATATGGCGGAAGACAATTTCTTCTTGAAAGACGACAAAGAGGGGAACGAGGCTTAAAATCATGCCGAGGGCGACGGGAATTGGCGCATATTCGCCGCCATTTGTTGCCGCCTCGGCGGCGCCGGCGGGCAAAAACAGGCGCGCGCCAAATAAAACGCCGACAAGTGCGGCCGCGCCCACGATTGACAGCAGCACTTTCAGCCAAAGTTTTTTGCGAAAACGCCTCCAATGTTCGCCGAGAATGTCGCGGTATAGCATGAGTAAGAAAATCATAGAAATGAGTGCGACGGAAAAAAGTATAATTGCTTCGGCAGAGCCGCCCGCAAGTTGCGTTCGGCTTAAAAACCACCTTAGCAACAATTGAATCGGAATCACCGCAAGTGCGATAAAATCGCGAATTTCCCATGTTCTTGTCCTCATAAATCCACCTCCCGAATCAATTATAGCATACAATAGAAAAATTTGCAACAATGAATATTTCTCTCAAAAATTGGAAATGATGGATTCATATACTAAGATTCGAGGGAGAGATATGATTAAAATTTTGGATTTGCTGAATAGGCATAAAATTGACATCTTAGGGGCAACATTGGCCGGTTTGGCGGGCTTATTTCTGCTTTCAACCGCGCTTTCCGTGCGCGGACAGGACATGGACTGGCGCGAGCATGTTATACGCCTGCATATTTTGGCGGCGGACGACACTCAAAATGAGCAAATGCTGAAACTCGCCTTGCGCGACGGCGTTTGGGGCTATATTAGCGGGCTTTTGGAGGATGCGGGCAATATGAGCGAGGCCGCAGACATTATCGCCGAAAATTTAGCACAAATTGAGTTAGAAGCGGCGCGAATTGCGCGGGCAAATGGCAGTAATCACGCGATTTTCGCCCGTTTTGTGCAGGATTTGCCTTTCCCGCATATGGTCTATGGCGGCACGCTGTTTTTGCCGCAGGGCAATTATCAGGCGCTGCAAATCATAATTGGCGAAGGAAATGGCGGAAATTGGTGGTGTATCGTCTTTCCGCCCATGTGCCTGATGGACATAACGCGCGGCCAAAACAGCGCGCCCGAAACCGCCCAAAACCCGCGCCCAAGGCTAAAAATCGCCAATCTGTGGCGGCGTTAACGCAATTGACAAATTTTCACCCCCATGTTACAATGCTTTATGGGGGTGATTTTTTGATTATCTATGAAGCCGGGCCTTTTATAAAATGGGCTAGAAAACAAAGAGGCGTGTCGCAAGACGAGCTGGCTGAATCGGCAGGGGTTGCAAGGGTAAGCATTTCAAGGATTGAGAGTGGCAAGCAAACGCCGGCTAAGCAGACCGTTGATTTGTTGTTGCAAAAATTGGGGTATAATCCCGCTAATTTAGGGATTTACCTTGTGAGCAAAGAGGAGTTGGAATATCAGGAAGCCATTGACAAGATAAACGAGCATTTGTCATATGAGAGGGTGGCGGAGGCTCAGGAATTAATTGAAAGCCTTGCGGCTAACGAAAAATTCCTGAACACCTCCTTAAATCGGCAGTTTCTTTTGCTTGCAAGGGCTTTGCTTGCAAGGAAGGATGGTGAGGGCGGTGCGGAAGAAACTTTGGGTATGTTGGTTGAGGCAATAAAAATCAATATTCCGAATTTTTGTGAACAAAAAATTCCTACATATTTTTTATCCAGATATGATTTGAAAATTATTAATATGATGGGAATTATTTATTCCGAGGAAGATAATCTTGACAAGGCCATAAAAATAATGGCGGCCCTTAAGGAGAATTTCGACAGAAATTCGTCCGATAAAGACCACCAAGGTAAGCATTTGCCCTTGATTATTACTAATTTAGCAAAATATTTGGGAATGGCGGGTCGGCATGAAGAAGCTCTTGAAATATGCGACGAAGGCATTGAAATTTGTAGGAACACGGGGTTTTTATTTCATTTGCCGAGCATTGCGGCCGGTAAGGCGTTTAACTTGCATAAGCTGGGACGCGAAGCGGAAAGTTTAGAACTTTTCGACCAGGTATACAAAAGCTTGATTTTGCATGGCAGAAAGGGGCTGGCAAAAGAAGTAAAAGATTATGTGCAGAAAGAATTAGGTGGATTTATTCCGGATTGACATCATCAGGAGTGAAGGGGTGCAATGGTTTGATAGGGATATACTGCCCCGGTTCGGGTGATTGATTATCAGCCACCACCACAAAAGCGGAGCTTGCCGCCAGCATAAGGGCCATTAATACGCCCAAAATAGTTTTTCTGATTCCTTTCTTCATTAGAACACCTCTTTTCATAAAATTTTGTTTGCAATTTAATTATACACCCAACCCGCCCATTTGAAAAGTATCGTTTCATGTACATTTGCAAATGTACATGAAACGATACTTTACTTCCTGTGCAAAATTTGTTAGAATGTCTGTGTTAAGAGAAAAATTATGGAAGGGGGGATGCCCATGAGAGTAGAACAGTTGGGATGGCTTTATGCTGGCCACAGAAAAAAATTCTACAAAAACACTAATTTCTTAAAAGGAGTTGAATTTAATGCTTAAAAAAAGAATAGGTTTATTTATGCTATTGGTACTTGTTCTTAGCGTAACCCTTGCTATTTTTACTTTTGGCGGGGAAAATACTGAAGGGCTTGAGGACGAGCACATTCTTGAAAGTCAAATGCAAATAATCTTCGAACAGATGGACACCGTTGAACGTGAAATCATGTTTGCTAGGGTCGTTAAGGCCATTACGAACTGGCATAGTGATAATTTGCGCTCAGGGCAATTCCTGTATCCTGTGAATTGCTACGATAAAAACATATTGTATTGTTTTGATGACTGCACGGTCGAGCATTACGGAATCGACCCCCTTGCTATCTTTTGTTGCGATCTTATGGCTTTGAGGCATGATTTATTCACATTTCATCTCGTAACATTCACGAACAGAGGAGTGGAATGCATAGAAACAGTACTCAATACCCGGATAATATGCGTCAGTTGCGGGGCAGTGCACAGCAGTGTTGCAGAACGGGGACCGGGATGTGGCATTAACAATTGCCAATAACAATCAAAGCTATTTGCTGCATGCAGCTTTTCGCCCCTCACAAAGGGGCTTTTTTCTTCAAAAGACTTTCTTCTTATAAATTTCCCCTTGACAATGTGGAGGAAATGGCGTATACTATTGTTTCCTGTATGTCTTGCGTTTGTGGTAGTGTGAAAGGAGATAATGTGAATAATACATCTCGGCTTGTTGCTGTAATCTCGCTTGTGTTGTGGACGATTATTGCGTATATTGTTGTAATTCACTTAAGAAGCAGTATTCCGCACTATGAAATTCTTCCGCATCGCGTAACGGGCTTAATAATTCCGTCGTTTTGGGCGGTCTATGTTTTGGGCTTACTTGCCGCCGGAAAGCGGCTTGGGCTAGGGGACTCAAAGCTGACGGCAATCATTGCAATGGTCTTTGTTCTCTATGTTTTATACGAGTGGATTGCCCTTTATATTGTATGGGAAGATTATAGCACAAATCGTAATCGTTGGATTGAATATATTCTTGAGCGCCATTACTGATACGACAAAACCGCTTAATCCGGCGGTTTTTTCTTTTTATGCTGCGCCAGAAGTATGCCTATGAAGATTATTCCGCCGCCCAGGTATTTTTGGGGGGTCATTGTGTCGCCGAGGAATAGGGCCTCGGAGAGGGCGGCGAAGAGGGCTTCGAGCGAGAAGATTATGGCGGCGAGTGCGGGTTCTACATGGCGTTGGGCGAGGGTTTGCAGGGTATAGGTTAGGCCGGAGGCGACAACACCGCCAAAAAGCAGCACCCAAAGGCCGTCAATAAGATGTTGCAGGGCGGGGCTTTCAAAGATTAGGGCGGCGGCGGCGGATAGCGCGCCGCAGACGAGGAATTTTACGGCGACGAAGGTTATGGGCTTTATTTGGTTTGCGAAGCGGTCTATAAGCAGGATGTGGACGGCCCAAAAGACGGCGCAGGCAACCAAAAGCATGTCCGTCGTTTGAATTGTGGCGAGGCCGCCGGGGCCTATTGTTATTAGGGCGAGGCCGCCGAAGGCCAGCGCCGCGCTGACCCAGACGAGGCCGCGCACGCGGCGGCCGAGAAATAGACCCAAAATTGGGACGAAAATTATATACATGCCGGTTATAAAGCCCGCCTCGCCTGCCGCTGATGGCGAGTCGCTTAAAATTATGCCGAATTGTTGCAAATTTGCGGCGAAAAAGATTATAATTCCGCCAAAAGCTCCCGCCAGCCAGGTAGTTTTACGCGTGGGCGGATTTTGCTCGTTTTGAGTTCGCAATGTGCGTTTTTCGAGTAAATAAATCGCGGGAATTAAAGTTATCGAAGCCAGCAAAAAACGCGCGCCATTATAGGTGAATGCGCCCATATGCTCGCCCGCGATTTTTTGCGTAACAAAAGTAACGCCCCAAATTGCGGCGGTTATGAAAATTACGCCTATGGCAATTGTTCGCGGGTTAATCTTCAAAATCATTCTCCTTTACCAAATCATATACAGCGCGCCAACGGCGAAAATTAGAGGAGTCCAAAGCAATAGCGCGACGAAGACGGTCAGAATTTGCGCGCCGCGCCGCGCTATTGGCCATTTCTCCAAGAAGCAACTCGAGGTTATGATAATTAGCGGCAGCCAGAACAAATAGCTCGCTTCGTGCAAAAATATTGTGGCGAGTATCGTGAGTGCGGTTAATATCATTAAAATTACACTTCTTCGCTTAAAAATTATGTAAACAAGTGCGGCGGCGCAGGCGAGCATGGAGAGTATATATGCCGCCAAATGCGACATGATGACCATATTGCCGGGCAAAAGCGGGAAAAAGACGGCAGAATGTGAAGATTCGGGGATATTTAGCGGATTCGCGGCGGCATAATTGGCCAGACCCATGGCCGTGGTTAAAAAATGATGGGCGGTATTTCGGTCTAAATTCGCAAAATTATCGCCGGGCGTGTGATAATGCCGCCCGCCCTCAATTATCGCAAGATTCACGCCGCGCCAATTATAGCGCAAAAAGAAATTAAAATCCGTAAAGGTGTTCAATTGTTCATAGACGGGCTGACCGAGGGAAAAGCCTATGGGCCGCACGGCGGCGCGCCGCCAGACATTCAGCATGGCCGACGGTTCGGGCGTGGTTTCAAATAGAATCAAACCGCCGCTATTGCCCTGCGCCTCAAGATTCACAAGCATGTCAATTCTTTCACCAAGTTCCGGATGGTCGCGAATAAATGCAAGCGCGCCAAGCGCGCCTATCTCCTCGCCATCCGTAAACAAAAAGTAAATATTGTTCGCGAGGTTTTGACTGCTTGCATGGACGCGCATGGCCTCTAACATGGCGGCGACGGGCGTCATTGCGTCGGCCGCGCCGGGTGAGTTAAGTGCGCTGTCGTAATGTGCTACGAAAATGACAACTCTGTCGCTTTCAGCCGCTTCAAGGCGCACCAAAATATTTTGAAGATAGAGCCTGTCGCCCCGGAAATATCGGTCATTAATTGTGCGGCGACCCGCCAAAAGCTGCCGCGCCGCCGCAACCTCGTCCCTTGTGTAAACAACCTCGTGAATTATCGCTTCCAAGCCCATTTCCTCAATTTCCGCAATAATACCCGCGCGAACCCGCGCAATTTCCGCGCGCGCCGCATCCGTGCCGCCATGGCGCGGACGCGGCGACCAACGCTCAATATTATACATCATGCGCTGAAAATGCGGGCAATCTTCATTCGCGGCGGGTGGGCGCATTTGCCATACGCCCAAAATAATCCCTATGGCTATCGCTATAGCTAAAACCAATCTAAAAATGGTTCTTTTATACATCAAACACCTCTACAAAATGCTGTTCAAGAATTGCCTCGTCCGCGGATTTTGCGGATTCGTGAAGATTTCTTTTGGCCTGCCTTGCTCCACAATTTGGCCGCCGCACATGAAAAGCACGCGGTCGCCCACATCTTTGGCGAAATGCATTTCATGCGTAACAACCACCATTGTCATGCCCTCAAGTGCCAAATTGCGCATAACGTCAAGCACCTCTCCCACCATTTCGGGGTCAAGAGCCGAGGTCGGTTCGTCAAACAGCATAATTTTTGGGCGCATGGCCAGCGAGCGCGCTATTGCCACGCGCTGCTTTTGCCCGCCGGACAGCTGGGCGGGATATTGATGCGCCTTGTCGGCCAGGCCGACGCGCTCTAAAAGCGCCAGCCCGAATTTTTCGGCCTCGGCCTTGGTCATGATTTTGGTGTGGCGCGGCGCTAAAGTCAAATTACCCAGCGCGGTTTTATGCGGAAACAGGTTAAAATGCTGAAAAACCATGCCCATTTTGCGCCGCATGGCGTTAATATCGACCTTTTTCGCCGTAATTTCAACGCCATCCACCCAAACTTGCCCCGAAGTCGGCACTTCCAGCAGATTTAGACAGCGCAAAAATGTAGACTTGCCGCCGCCCGACGGCCCTATGATTACGACTTTTTCACCCTCTGCAATGCTTTCGGTAATATTATCCAAAACCAAATTCTCCCCAAAGGACTTGCTTAAATTTTCAACGCGAATCACCTTTGCGCAGCCTCCTTTCCAATTTGCCCAAGGCCCATGTTAAAATTATGACCACCGTGAGATAAATCAGGGCGGCCGAAATAAGCGGCACAAAGGCATTAAAAGTAACCACCCGAATTTGATTGGCGGCACGGGTTAAATCCGTTATGGCGACAAAACCTAAGAGCGAGGTTTCTTTAAAAAGTGTTATAAATTCATTCGAGAGCGAAGGCAGGGAATTTTTTATGGCCTGCGGAAGCACGATTAGGCGCATATTTTTGCCCGAACCCAGCCCCAGCGAACGCCCCGCCTCGGTTTGCCCCTTGTCCACCGCCAAAATGCCCCCACGGAAAATTTCGCAGGTATAGGCGGCGGAATTTGCGCCAAAGGCGATTATGCCGACCAAAAGGCGCGGAATATCCGGCGAATTGAGTATGACAAACACCCATATCATGAGCTGCAAAACGGTCGGCGTTCCCCTTACAACCGTGATATAAAGCGTGGAAAGCCAGCGCAGGGGAGGCAGGCGGGAAATGCGCATTAACGCCAAAACAAAGCCAAATGTAATACCAAGCACAAGGCCGCCCAACGTTACCTGCAAAGTTAGCGCGAAGCCCTCTAAAAGCCGCTGCCAGCCGTTGTTTGCTATTAAATTCAGCCAAATATCATAAAGCAACCCCTCCTCCCAACCGGAAGGAGGGGTCGGGCGTTGACTAGCTAATATAGCCCACATTATTGACCACCAAACCAAGCTTCATAAATCCTTTGAAATTCGCCCGAATCTTTTAATTGCTGAATTGCGTCGTTTATGCGCCGTGTCAATTCGGGATTGTCGCGGCTTACGGCAATGGCATATTCTTCCACGGCCAAAATATCGTCTAACATTCTAAGGCCGGGGCGGTCTGCCAAAAACAGGGCGGCGACGGCCTCGTCAATAATAACGGCCTCAACATGGCCTTGCTCCAGCGACATAATGGTTTCGGGGGCCATTGGATAGCGGTTCACATTGTCTACAACCACGCCGTCCAAAAACCAGCCGTCAATAATCCAATCGACAATAGTCGCGCTTGTTGTGCCGAATTGCACGGCAATATTTACGCCGTCAAGGTCATTAAGTGTTGTAATTTCGCTGTCTTGACGAACCAAGACAACCTGTGTCGTTTCAAAATATGGAATTGTAAAGTCTACGGTTTCAAGGCGAGTGGGGGTTATGGACAGGGCGGCGACGCCAATGTCCGCGCTTCCTGTAACAACGGCCGTAATAACGGCATCGAATATCATATCTTCTATAACGAGTTCATATCCCAAAATGTCGGCAATGGCGCGGGCCATATGTACGTCGAAGCCGTCAATTTCGCCTGCGTCATTGATGAATTCAAAAGGCGGGAAGTCGGCAGAGGTCGCCATCCTTAATTGATTTGCGCTGCGCCCTCCGCAGGCCGTAAATAACACGACCGCCGCCGCAAGTAATAAAATTCCGGTAATTAATCTTTTCATATAATCACCCTTTCAAAAATTTTAACAAGTATACACCAGCGGGGCGGTTTTGTCAAGTAAAATTTTCGCCCCGACAAATTGGCGGGGCGTGAGTGCCGACTGAAGTAACGCTTGCAAAGCGCAATCACTAATTCGTGGGAAATATCATGGTTTGGTAGGGGATTCCGCTTTTGCGGGAATGACAGGTTGTGATTTTTGCGCAAGGGGCGGCCTTTAGGCCGCCCCGGCGGGCGCGCATTGCGCGCCCCTGCGCTAAGCATGTTGGCGGGGCGTGGCTGCCGACTGAAAGTCGGCTGAAGTAACGCTTAAAAAAGCGAGGGGTTATGAATTGGGTACGGTAGAGGGGGATTATTTGGAGCGGGTGAAGGTAAGGATGATTGGAATTAAAAACCGCCGTGGTGCAATGGCGGTTTTGTGTTAATTGTTGGTATTATCTTGGAACAAATTCGACAACAAGATTTCCTCTTATTTCAATAACGTAATTATTGCCGATAGTTACATTACTAAGTCTTGAAGGTCTCCTGTCGTCATTGAGGCGCAAAATCTCATTCACCCTGCTCCTTCCTGTGCCATCCCTAACGAAGAAATTGCTGCCGCCTGATATGACATTAACATCATACCTTCCGGCGACAATATCCCTTCCAACGACATAGAAGCCAGCACCTAACACGACATTCGTCCGCACAGTCGGCAATGTTGGTGCTAAAGATGGAACAAGTTCAACCACCAAATTGCCACGAATTTCAATGGTGTAACCTCGTGCAAGCACTACGTTACTTACTCTTGATGGCTCTCTGGCATCGTCTAAGCGCAAAATTTCATTCACCCTTGACCTGCCATCAGCATCCCTTACAAACAGATTGCTCCCGCCAGAAATAACTATAATGTCGTATCTCCCAACCACAACATCGCGTCCAACCTCGTGCGTTCCTGCGCTTAGAGTGATTCTGGTTCCTGTTGGTGGCACAGTAGGGGTAGGTGTCGGTGTGGCCGGCGGCGTTGTTGGTGGTGTCGCAGACGGCGCAGGTTCGGACACAATCGGTGTGGGTTGCTGGGTTTCAGCCCCTTGCCGTATGTATGTGAAATACATATCCGGCAAAATTATGCTTGTTAATCTAAGGCGATTGCCCGTTATAGAGTAACGCCATTCCGTAGGTGCTATGCAGGTTGCTCCACAAGTTGCAGGTGTTGAACAAACAAAAAATCTTCCTGGACTACTCCACCATCTTATGGGCATATCGCTCATTGTGCCGGTGCCATTTGCGTTAAGCACATAGTATGGAATCGTAAAACCGGGTGTCATTTCCCAATGCCATGTACCGACCAAGCCTTGACCTTGTGTTGCAGCCGGGGGCGGGGGCGTTGTTGGTGGCACAGCGGGGGTAGGTGGCGGCGTGGCCGGTGGTATCGTCGGTGGTGGCGCAGGCGGTGCAGGTTCGGACACAATAGTAGTCAAAACAACGGTCGATGTTTCCGTCCTCCAATCCACATCCATACCCAAAGCGTCGGCAATCGCCCTTACGGGCAAATATGTAGTTCCGTCGTAGACAAAAGGTTCGACGACATTGCCCGCCGCGTCCCTCGGTACAACTATTTCGCCGTCAATTTCCAAATTGATATGACCCGATGTTATGGTGATTTGCCTTGATACAGCTTCCGCCATGGTCGGAATAGCTACCATGACTATTGCCATCAACAACGCACCTAAAATAAAGCCCTTTAAACCTCGTGCTTGCCTAAATTTTTTCATAAAATCCCTCCGTTTCTTGATTTAATTGTCGCTGTACCCAGCATACCACATAGTAAACCAAAAGTCAACTGTAAATAGTTAAACTTTTCGGCGTTGGTATTTTACAATTGTTGCAAGACCATTTGAGAGGTGTTGTGATGATTACTGCCAGGAATGCCGTTAGGCAAAGGATTCTTGATTTGTGCCGATTGAACAATATAACCGTGAATAAATTGAGCACCATTTGCGGCGTTACCCAGTCGACATTTAATAATATCATAAATACGGGAAGCAATAATCCCACAATTTCAACGATTGCTAAAGTCTGTGATGGGCTTGAAATCACCATTCGGGAGTTTTTTGATGATGAAATTTTCGAAAATATTGAGCAGGAGATTAGATAGTGGAGATTCCCGCTTTCGCGGGAATGACGGGCCACGATACAAAGAGGCGGCCTTTAGGCCGCCCCGGCGGGCGCGCATTTTGTACGCCGTTGCGGTCTTGAGTTGGCGGCAAGTGAAATTTATATACTGCGGGGTTGTGATATGGAGATTATTTCACTTACAGATGAATATAAGGAAAAAGTTGAGCGGATAGTTGTTGAAAGTTATAGCGGGATGAAAATAGCCGTACATCGTGAATTGTTTGATTTGCGTGATTTACCTTGTCTAATTGCGCTTTCGGAAGAACAAGAAATACTCGGGTATTGCTATTACCGTTTTTCAAATAACGAATG
>JAITMQ010000076.1 GCA_031277225.1 Clostridiales bacterium
ATGCCAAAAATGACGCTGCCAATCACCATTGCAAGCATCCTGTCGTTAACCAGTTCATATTGCGGAATAATGCTTATCGCAACGGGCAAAAGCCCGGCACCTATGATGGTGTTGATAAAAACCTCGCGCCCTAAAAAAATCAGCGTGGCAATAATAACCAGTCCATTGCCGATGTAAACAACAATAGAACGGTCGATATTAAGCGCGGCCTCCAAAATTATGGCAAGCCCCGTAAGCCCGCCCGCCGCAATTTGATGCGGCCCTAAAAACATATTAACGCCCACGGCAATAAGCACAATAGCAAATACTATACACAAAAGCCGCCAAGCAATAGCCCGAATTTTCATTAAAACACCTCTCTATCAATCTATCCTTATTTTGACCCGCATCCAAAAAAATATGAAAACCCCCACCGAACCTTAGTCCGGCAGGGGTATAATTCTTGGGAACAACTGGACTTGAACCAGTGACCCCCTGCTTGTAAGGCAGGTGCTCTCCCAGCTGAGCTATGCTCCCAAAAAGCTGGCGGGCGAGCAATGCCCGCCCCCTACAGTAACGACCCAGAAGGGACTCGAACCCACGACCTCCAGCGTGACAGGCTGGCGTTCTAACCAACTGAACTACTGGGCCATTTTGCTACCTTGGATATTATACAATAGCTTTTTAAGAATGTCAAGAGTTTTTTGAAAATTTTTTTAGTAGAATAAATTCCGGGGTTTTTTTGTATATTGTATAATGATTTTCTTTAGGGGGCGGGCATGAATTTTCGCGAATTTGTAAGTCAGCCGAATATTATTCAATTGTATACAAAAGATGGCCCGAATTTTGAGAAGCGCATACGAGATATTCCTTATATCAGGCTGGGCAAAAAGGTGCGCGGCGAATTTGCGGTGTTTTACATAGAGGCTCAAAGGGTTTATGATTTATTTGACATTTTGGGAACGACTTTTATTGAAACGCTTCCCGACCCCATGACCCTGCTTGGCAGAACCAGCCTGGAGGCCTCCACCATCTTACAGGTGCATAGGCAGCCCGCCCTGGATTTGCGCGGGCGCGGCACTTTAATCGGAATTATAGACACGGGAATTGACTGCAGCAAAGAGGCCTTTCAATACGAGGACGGCACAAGCAAGATACGATATATTTGGGACCAATCCATCGAGGGCAATGCCCCCGGCGACTATTTGTTTGGTTCGGAATACACAAATGAACAAATAAATCAGACTTTGCGCGACGGTTTTGCGCATGATTTTGTGCCTTCGGTGGACACGGTGGGGCATGGCACATTTTTAGCGTCCTTGGCCGCAAGCCGCAGAAATTCCGAATTTTTGGGCGCTGCCCCCGATGCCGAATTGATTGTCGTAAAATTGCGGCGCATGGAACCCGCTCTTACGGATTTATATTTGATTCCGCGCGCCCAAGAAAATGTCTTTTCGGCGGCGGATATTATGCTTGCCGTCGATTATATGATTGACAAATCGGTGGAATTAAATATGCCCATTTCGATATGCATAGGGCTTGGTTCCAGCGTATCGGGCTCGGATGGCTATGAAATTTTGGAGCAATATCTTGAAGAAATTTCGAAATTGTTGGGCATTTGCGTTTGCACAGCGGCGGGAAATGAAAGCAATGCGGGGCGACATGCCAGCGGCACTATATCCCGAACGGGGGCTACCTATACAGTCCAAGTCAGAGTTCCCGAAAATGCAAGCAGCTTTGGAATGAATATATATGTAAGCTCGCCCGATAGGGTGTCGGTGTCGCTAAAATCCCCTTTGGGCGAGATTGTTCCGCGCGCCGTCGCCATTTCGGGCCAAAGGACGGAAACAAAGTTGGTGCTGGAGCGGGCGCGAATCGGAATTGCATATTATTTTCCCCTCTCACCCGTGGGCGACCAATTCATTCACCTAAGATTTATAAATCCGACGGCGGGCATTTGGGATGTGGTTTTGCATGGCGACATTGTTTTGCATGGAGATTTTCATGCCTGGCTAAATATGACGGGGCTTACAACCCAAGGGATTCAATTTTTAACCCCCGACCCATATGTAACCATTGTAACCCCCGCAACATCAATCGGCAGTATTACCGTGGGCGCGTATGACGAGAGGAATAATGCCCTCTATGTCAGCTCGTCTTGGGGTCCTAATCGGCGAAATATGCAAAAGCCCGACCTGGTTGCGCCCGGAGTCGACGTAAGCGGGATTTTTCCCATGAGCAACGGTTTTATGACGGGAACAAGCGTGGCGACGGCGATTACGGCGGGGGCATGTGCGCTTATGTTGCAATGGGGCATTGTTGAAGGGAATGATGTCAGCCTTAACACGAATCGCATTAAGTCATTGCTGATTAGAGGCTGCCGACGCGAAGCGAATACGCAATATCCAAGCCCGCAATGGGGTTATGGTAAATTGGATTTGTTTAATACCTTTAGGAATTTGCGTGGAACTCTTTAGTCCGACCCTGGGGGGTCGGAATGTGGAATGTGGAATGAAAATCCCGTGAAGCGGCAATCTCACATTCCACATCTCACATTCCACATTCCGCCCGTAGGGCGGACAATACCTTTAGGAATTTGCGTGGAACTTTGTAGCAGCGGTGATGCCGACTGAAGTCGGCTAAAGTAACGCTTGCAAAGCCTACTCTAAGGGTCGGAATAGACTTGCGCGGTGCTACGCACCAGCTCAAGCCGTGAGCCAGACCGGAGGTCTGCGCCACGGCGGAATGTCGGCAATCCCCAAAGGGTGCGCGGCGCTTCGCGCCGGCTCTTAGGGCGTGTGAACAAACTGCCGACACATATCTTTTTGGCTGAAATTTCGCATCTTGTTGCCAATTCTTGCTAAAAGTGCGCTCTTTGCACGTTTAGATTCCTTCCCCTTATGTGCCCCTGGCACACTGCGGAAAAAATCGACAACAATCTGCAAAATTTCATCTCAAAAATCTATGCACCTTCAGTTTGTTCACACGCCCTAAGGCGTAGCCAGAGCGAAGCTCTGCGCCACGCCGCATACGGCATCACCTTTGCCTTCAACCCGGCCGACTTTCAGTCGGAATCTTTAGCCGTGTCTTGGTCCGGAGCTTGTCTCCGGACTTTAACCGGCGTTTTTTTGGGAGGAGTTATGCCGGAAAATGCTGAGATTATAGTAAGGTATAATGGGGATTTAGAGCCGGTCGGCCTTGCTTTGGATGCACAGGTGGAGATTTTGGGCGAATCCATTGCAATTTTGACACTTCCGCCCGAACGCATCCCCGAACTTTTCGACTTCAAACAAATCGAATTCATTGAATTGCCAAAAACCCTATCTCTGTCCCTGCGCGAATCCCTGGCCGATGCCTGCATAACGCCTGCCGCGCAAAATTATGGCCTAAGCGGTCGCGGCGTGCTTATAGGGGTAATCGATTCGGGCATTGACTATGCCCATCCCGATTTTCGCGACGGCGCGGGCAATAGCCGCGTCTTATTCCTATGGGACCAATTGGGCGAAGGCGAACCGCCTCGCGGCTTTAATCACGGCGTTGAATACAATAACAGCCAATTAAACGAAATTCTGCAGGGCTCAAGGGCAAATATGCCCTCTCAAGATATTGTTGGCCATGGCACGCCCGTCGCGGCGATTGCCGCTGGCAATGGGGGCGTTGCGCCCGATGCCTCGCTAATCGTTGTCAGGCTTGGCCGCCGCGGCCTGGCTCGCACAACCGAAATTATGCGCTCCATAAAATATATCATGGACTATGCCACGGAGCTAAATATGCCCGTGGTGATAAATATAAGCTTTGGGACGAATAATGGCTCCCATGCCGGGGATTCGCTTTTTGAAGAATATATCGATGGCATGGCGCAACGTTGGCGTTGTGTAATCGTGGTGGCCATGGGCAATGAAGCTGCCGCCGGGCATCACTTTAAGGGGAATATTCAGACGAATCAAACCCTTGTGGCCTCCTTTACCGTTTCCGAGAATCTCAACTCGCTTTTTTTGACGCTCTGGAAAAATTTTGCAGACACGCTGGATTTGGAATTAATCGCCCCCGGCGGGCAGTCCTGCGGTATTTTGCGTGCGTCCGAACAATATTTTAGGCAAATAAATTTGGGCAATAACGAAATTACAATTAATTACAGGCAACCCACAGTCCACAGCCGAAGTCAAGAGGCCTTTTTTCAATTTAGCGGCAATCCCGTAACGCAGGGCATTTGGCGGCTGCGCATAAT
>JAITMQ010000118.1 GCA_031277225.1 Clostridiales bacterium
GCTTAAACCCCACCAACATCGCCTTAGGCGCGAGTTCCCTAAAAAGGCCGATAATTTTTGGGGTTTTGACGAAAGTTAGCGTGAACTCTTCGATTTCCGAGCTAATTTTGCCCTCAATCCGCTCTTTGACGCGAAAATCGGATACGGCCATGGCGTGAACTATCACATCAATATTTTGCTCATCCAGAATCTGTCGCAAAACTCGCTCTAAGCCTGTGGCATCCTCAACGACGAATTCGCAAATCCCCGAAGAATCCGGGCTAACAGCCCCACGACCTCTTACATAAAAAATTTCCGCGCCCCTAAAGGCTTTGGCAAGCGCGACGCCAAGCTGTCCGGTTGAATTATTGACAATCCTCCGAACATCATCAATCCGCTCGCTCGTCCCGCCTGCCGTAATTAAAATCTTCATATAAAACCCCTACAATGCCGAATTTTTCTTGACTATGAAAGGCTCGTCGCCCGAACCCCGAATCACTTGATTTGCCGTCAGTAAAACATCCTTGTCCAAAATCGCATTCTCGATTATGCAGCCATAGCCGATTTCGCAGCCCTCCATAATAATGGAATCCCGCACAATCGCCTTTTCGCCAATTCGCACGCGCCTAAAAAGCACAGAATTTTCGACAATTCCGTCAATAATCGAACCGCTGCCAATCAGGCTGTTTTTCACCTGGCTATTGGAATTATATTTCGCCGGCGGCTCGTCCTTATTTTTCGTTTCGATATAAGGCTCTTGGAAAAATAAGGAATTTCGAATGTCGCTGCGCAAAAAATCCATATTTATATTGTAATAACTCTCAACAGAATTGACGCTGGCCCAATATCCGTCGCAAATAAAGCCCATGATATTAAGCTTTTTGCGGTATCTTACGACAATATCCCGCACAAAATCATAGCGGCCTTCGGGAATGATGGTTTCAAGCAGCTCTATTAAAAGTTCGCGGCGAATGACATAAATTCCCAGCGAAATTGTGTCGGAAAAGGCCTCCAACGGCTTTTCCTCGAATTCAACAACCCGCCCTTCGCCATCAAGTTCAACAACCCCGAAATTCCGCACGTCCATGCCCTTCATATCCTTACAAACCACCGTAATATCGGCATTTTTCTGCATATGATATTCAATAATGGTATTATAATCCATTTTGTAAATGCAGTCGCCGCTGGCAATAAGCACATATGGCTCATTTGACCGCTTCAAAAATGCCATATTTTGGTAAATTGAGTCGGCTGTGCCCCTAAACCAAGAATTGCCCGACTGGGTTAAAAATGGCGAAAACACGAACATTCCGCCGATTTTATCGCCAAAACCCCACCATTTCGAGGAATTCAAATGGTCATGAAGCGAGCGCGAATTGTATTGGGTAATAATGGCAACCTTTGAAATGCCCGAATTTGCCATATTACTCAACGAAAAGTCGATGGCGCGATAGGACGAGCCTATGGGCATGGCCGAAGTCGCCCGCACTTGGGTTAATTCCTTTAATTTGGCGTTTTGTCCGCCCGCAAGTATAATCCCGACAGCTCTCATGCTACACCTCCCCCGTCATTTCAAGCGTTTCTCCCGATTCAAGGCGCATATTATCATAGTCGCCACATTCCGTAATTCCATGAACAACGGCATTTTTGCCGATAACCACGCCATCCGGCACAACAGAACCCTCGCCGATAACCGTAATTCCCGTGTCGTAAATATGCGGCTTTAGGCGGTTCGGAATATTTTCGCCAACACCAATATGCACATCTCGCCCAATTTCGCAATTTTCGTCAATAATCGCCCGCTCAATCACGCAATTTTCGCCGATAACACAGCCCTCCATAATGATGGAATCCCGCACAACCGTTCCCGCCGCAACCTTGACATCGGGCCCCAAAATCGAATTATACACAGCCCCGTAAACCTCGCAACCCTCGGAAACAAGGCTTACCTTAATGTCGGCAAAAGGGCCGGTATATTGCGGCGGCTGATGCTCGCTGGATGTGTAAATTTTCGCAAAATCTTCGTAAAGATTAAATTCGGGAATGGTTTGAATTAAGTCCATATTGGCCTTCCAATAGGATTCAATCGTTCCCACATCTTTCCAATAGCCGCTAAAGCGATAGGCATAAATATTTTTGTTAAATTCCAGATACATGGGAATCACATGCTTGCCGAAGTCTGTGTCATGATGCCGCTCATGCGCCTCTAAAAGCGCGTTGCGAAGCATTTCCCATGTGAAAATATAAATTCCCATTGAAGCCAAATTGCTTTTGGGATTTTCGGGCTTTTCCTCAAATTCATAGATTCTGTCGTCTTCATCGGCATTCATTATGCCAAAGCGGCAGGCCTCCTCAAGAGGCACCTCAAGCACCGCAATTGTCGCATCCGAGCCATTTTTTTTGTGAAAATCGAGCATGGCGTCATAATTCATTTTATAGATATGGTCGCCGGAAATTATCAATACATAAGTTGGGTTATATGTATCAATAAAATGTATATTTTGGTAAATGGCATTGGCCGTGCCGGAATACCAATAGCCCTCCTCGCCTTCTTTCACATGGGGCGCAAGAATCGTAACGCCGCCATAACGCCTGTCCAAATCCCAAGGGATTCCCGTGCCAATATGCCGATTTAGCTGCAGCGGCTGATATTGCGTCAGCACGCCAACCGTGTCCACCCCCGAATTTATGCAATTCGACATGGGAAAGTCAATAATCCTATATTTGCCGCCAAAAGAAACCGCGGGCTTGGCCTTATTCTTGGTTAAAACGCCAAGGCGGCTTCCCTGGCCCCCCGCCAAAAGCATGGCCATCATCTCTTTTTTCCGCATATCATCACCTCGTTTCATATGTCTTATATATCGCTAATCTCATTCTACCATATCACCAAGAAATAGTATATAGCAAAAGGTGATTTATTATCTCCGACCCTAAATGTTTAATTCCAGATATTGATAATCTTTTACATTAATTGCATATCGTGCGAATTTATGTAGGGCGGAAGTTCCGAGCAGATTTCTTGTTTCGTGGGTTGCGTGGCAAATTACGTCAATTTCGCCAAGCCCGTCGCGGCCGGAATATAGATTGACATTGCCGGCCTGCCGAAAGCTTACGACCGAGCCATCGGCGACGCTGGCCTCGATTGGGGCGCGTTTGCTCATAGTCGCCGCGTCGGTTTTGACGCCGAGTTTTTCCAAGGTTTCTCTGCTCAAAACAACGGAATTACAACCCGTATCTAATTTAAAGTCAACATCAATTGACCTATTATTTGCCGCAACGGTCAGGGTTACAAGGATTTGCCCGGAGTTATCTATATGAATAGGGAGCTTAAAGCTTTGCTTGGTATTCAATCCACAAACACCTCCCCGATTTTAATTCCGGGAACAAGTCCCTGCAAAACCAAGGCCCTTTCGCCCGTTTCAAGTGCCGTGGTTGCCGCTTCTTCCGCCTCTTTGTTTTTGCCAAAAAATCCATAGATGCGCCCCCCTATCACATGCTCGTCTTCATCCAATTTCAAGGGCGACAAGACAACCCATTTATGTTCCGTCTGATTTCTGACTTCTCGTGATAATACCATATCCCCAACCTTCATAACCATCACTCCTTATTATTATCATACCCCGCCAGCTCTGTTTTGCGCTCAATCCACAAACAAATCCCCGACCTTAATTCCGGGGGTGAAGCCCTCTACAACCAGCACATCTCCGCCCCGGCGATAGACAGCGGTAGCTTCACGTTCGGCATCTATATTTTTGCCGAAGACTGCATGGATACGCCCGCCGCGCACATGTTCATCCTCATCCAAGGTTAAGGGCGACAAGACGACCCATTTATGTTCTTGCTGGTTTTTAACATCTCTTAAGGAAACCATATCCCCAACCTTCATAACCATCACTCCTTATTATTATCATGCCCCGCCAGCTCGCGCATAATTGTTGGAATTTCGATGTTTTGCGGGCAATTTGTGGTGCAAACTTTGCAATCTATGCAATCGGCCGGGCGGCCTGCCGATTCGACCTCTTTCAGCTTACGCAGGGCAAAAGGCCCGTCTACCTTAAAGGTGTTATAAACCTCCAAAAACCGCGGAATATTAATGCTTACGGGGCAATTTTCATTGTCCGTGCAATATTTGCAGTCGGTGCAGGGCACTTGCATGTCCTTTTTGAAAATCGCTAAAGCCTCATGAAATAGGGCTTCTTCGGCCTCGCTTAGGCCGATTTCGTCGCTAAAAATCCGCACATTGTCTTGAATTTGCGCCAAAGTTGACATTCCGCTCAGCACAACACGGTTATTTTCGCGGTTTTTTGCCCAGCGCAAAGCCCATTCGGGCAATTCCCAATCGGGCCGCGCCGCCCGCAAAATTTTCTCGGCATCCGGGCTTAAATTCGCAATTCGCCCGCCCCTTACAGGGCCCATGGCCACACTCGGAATCCCGCGCGCGCCCAAAATTTCATACATTTGCTTTGATAAGCCATAGTCCCAATCATAGGCATTTAGCTGCATCAGCACAAAATCCCAGTCGTGATAATTCAAAAATGTTTGGAAATTTTCTATGCTTGCATGAATCGAAAAGCCGAGATGCCCAATGCGCCCCTTGGCCTTTTGTTCGGCAAAAAATTCGATACAACCGGAATCTATATATTGCTGAAAGGTATGGTCAAAAACGGCGTGGCAAAGGTAATAATCGATATAATCGGTGCGAAGCTTCGCAAGTTGCTCCTCAAAAACCGCCTTATAATCGGGATTCATGAGTATCAAATATTTTGTAGCCAAAAAGTAGCTTTCACGGGGATAGTTCGCCAAAGCCTCGCCCAAAAAATCCTCCGATTCGCCGCTATGATAGCCATATGCCGTGTCAAAATAATTCACGCCGTTTTGCATGGCAAAATCGATAATTTCCTGCGCCTTTTTGCGGTCAATTCCGCCGCCTTGCCCCTCAATCACGGGCAGGCGCATATTGCCCATGCCCAGCCAAGATGCCATATTCCCTTTAAATTCACGTTTAATCATATTTTCCTCCAAAAGTTTGTTTTTATTTTTATTTTAAACCTAAATCGTGTCAATGTCAAATAATTTTCAAAATGCTCTTGACGGCAATTTGGTTTTGAGTTATACTGTAAAGCAATGAACTGTTAAACTAATTACTGTAAGGAGGATTAGATGAGCGAAACTTTAAAAGAGCAGATGATTCAAGCGCTTACTCGCCTGAAAAAGATGAATTGGTCGGCTTTGTACACGCATATGGACTTGCCGTCGCTGGGCCTTATGAAGTCAATCGAGCATAATAGCCCCGATTCCGACGACAATGTGTATATGGTCGATTTACAGGAGCAACTCTATGTTTCAAAGGCCGCAATTTCGCAATTGGCGGGGCATTTGGAGCAAAAGGGCCTGCTTTTGCGCGAAACCAATAAAAATAACCGCAGAAAGGTTACGATTACCCTAACCGAGCCCGGTCGCGCCGTGTTGGCGCGCGCCTGGAACGAATTTGACGTCATTCTTGACGAATTCATAAAACAATTGGGGGATGCCGACGCGCGCGAAACCGTGCGGCTTTTTAACCGTTTTGCCGACATTACCGAAAGTTTATCGAAAGAGAGGGATAATTAATGATTGAAAAATTTAGCGTAAGAAAG